>CAZGUG010000058.1:9421-11951 GCA_964529035.1 uncultured Clostridium sp. | reverse complement strand
TTTTCCTGAGCATATCCACCACGTCTTTTATAACCAGTCCGTATATAACCGATACATCTATGTTAATTACAATTCCGTGGGGATGAATTGAAATGTCGGTATTTACTATCCTGCCCAGACCCTTAATGTCTTCGGAGGCGGTCTTTATTATCTGGGCTATTGCTCTTCCGTATATGGTATATCTGCCCATATAGCTGTAGGTGGGCCGGACCACCGTTTTTTCGTCCACCGTCACCGAATCGTCCCTTCTTTTGGTCAGTATTTTTAATGTATCCAAAAAATAGCCCGAAAAGTCTTTTCTGACCTCGAAGGTGGGAACCGGAATCACGTGCTTGCCCTCCACGAATCTCTGCCTGCACGCCAGCTTAATCTCTTCATCCGATGCAATGTCGTTAATGTACAGTCTTTTTTCTGCCTTGTCTATACCAAGGGTATCGGTTATTTTATCCACCATTTTATCCGAGGTCCCCAGCACCAGGATTTTATCCGGGCTGTGGTCCCTAATGGCCCGGATTACTTCCTCCCGGTGCTGCCTGTCCATAAACAAAGCCCTTCTTACCGCAGCCACCTTTGTAGGCTCCTTTTTGGCTGATGCGCCGGCTATTATTTTGTTCTCCTTTATAAGCAGTCCGTCGTCTATTATATAGCCAATGGAGTTTGCCTTTGCCACAATCAGCGCCCTGTAGCTTTTGCCGGTACCGCTAGCCCCTACCAGGGATACGACTTCCATAGCCAACCCCCTTCCTCCGGGATTTCCCCGACACTCTTTAAATGCCGTTCTGCACTTCCCTTTCTTTTATCAGGTAGGCCAGCACCCTCAGGCTTTCATTCAGATGAACGTTTTCCACAATAACGTCATCCGGAACATTCAATATGGTCGGGGCAAAATTCCAGATGGCTTTAATGCCCGAATTAACCAGCCTTTCGGCTGTCTCCTGGGCAGCCTCCTTAGGAGTGCATATTATCCCTACATTTATATTTTCCTTTTTTATAAAATCCTCCATTTCGTCTATGTCCATAATATTCACCGTGCCAATCCTGATGCCCACAAGCCGCGGATTCAGGTCGAACAGGCCCTTCAGTTCAAAGCCGGACCCCCTGAAACCGCTGTAATTGGCTATCGCCTGGCCCAGGTTACCGGCTCCGACTATTATCGCATTGTTCTCCCTGTGTATGCCCAGTATGTCCGCTATCTCGTCCCTCAGTTCCTTTACATTGTAGCCGTAGCCCTGCTGTCCAAATCCGCCAAAACAGTTCAAGTCCTGCCTTACCTGGGAAGCGTTAAGCCCCAAACCCCTGCCGAACTCCTTCGAGGAAATCCGGGTTACCCCCTTTTCTACCAACTCGCTTAAATATCTATGGTATTTAGGAAGCCTCCTAATAACCGCCATCGATACATTGACTTTTTGTTTTTCCATTCTATCACTCCTCTCTGCATAGTATCCCACGGTTATAACTATTCATTTCCATTGTGATATAGATTATATCAGGCTGTTAAATAATTATCAATAAACATTGTATGTTTTGGGGGCAACTTTCTTTTGGCATCCCGTTTTGTTAAAATAGTTATTGAACCACTGACCAAATAAAACGGGGTGATGGGTTTGTCACTATTGTCATGTAATTATCTTACCAAAAGTTATGGTATAGAATCAATATTAAATAATATTAATTTTCAAATACACCCGCGGGACAGGGTAGGAGTTGTCGGAAACAACGGGGCAGGCAAGTCCACTCTCTTCAGGATAATTGCAGGGATTGAAGCTCCCGATTCCGGCAGTGTGAATGTAATCGGGGACACTGCCATAGGTTTTCTTTCCCAGCATCCGGAGTTTGAATCAAACACAAGTATTTGGGATAACCTTGTTAAGGACTTCTCCCATCTTACCCGGATGGAGCAGAGAATAAAAAAACTGGAAGCCGATATGTCCGCAAAGAACGGCGACATGCTCATACGGCTTATGAAGGAATACGGAGATATTACCGAGAAGTTTGCAAAGATTGGCGGATATGAATATAAGAGCCAAATCAGGGGCGCCCTCAGGGGACTCGGCATACAGGACCACCAGTTTGATATGTTCCCGGACAAATTGAGCGGCGGTCAGCAAACCAGGGCTGCCCTGGCCGGGTTGCTGCTTAGAAAATACCACCTTCTGCTGCTTGACGAGCCCACCAATTATCTGGATATTCAAGCGGTTGAATGGCTGGAAAATTTTTTGTCCGAATATGACGGCGCGGTTATGATAATCTCCCATGACAGGTATTTTCTTGACAGGGTGTGCACCCGGATCTTCGAGCTTAGGGATTCCAGCCTGTATGAATTCGACGGCAACTATTCCGATTACGTTTACAGGAAACGTATAATGCAGGAAACAAAGGCAAGGCATTACATGAACAGGCAGCGGGAGATAAAAAGACAGCAGGAAATAATTCGCCGGCTCAAGTCCTATAACAGGCAGAAAACGGTAAGACGGGCCAACAGCCGCGAAAAGCTTCTCTCCAGGATGCAGCCCTTGGAAAAACCGGAGCA
>CAZGUG010000058.1:1274-9321 GCA_964529035.1 uncultured Clostridium sp. | reverse complement strand
CATAATGTAAATATAGAATACTATCACCAGCAGCAGGAAAACATAAACCCTGCCAACACGGTGCTGGACGAGATCCGGGGCGAAAATCCCGACCTTGGCAGTACCGAAACAAGAAACATTCTGGCTGCCTTTTTATTCAGCGGCGATGACGTTAATAAAAGGATAGATTCCTTAAGCGGCGGTGAAAAAAGCCGCGTGGCCCTTGCAAAACTTATGCTGTCCCGTTCAAACCTGCTGCTTCTGGACGAACCCACAAACCATCTTGACATTCAGTCGAGGGAAGTCCTTGAGGATGCGCTGACAGACTATACCGGCACGGTTTTGGTAATATCCCATGACAGGTACTTCCTGGATCGGGTTACCACAAAGACCGCACTTCTCACGCCGCAGGGTATTGAACTGTATTTCGGCAACTACAGCTACTACAGGATGAAAAAACAGCAGCAGGAGAGCATGGAAGAAGAAAGCCGGGAAAACATCATGACCAGGACCGCCGTTAAACATCAAAAAAGGATGGAAAGAAAGGAGCGGGAGGCACGCAAACAAAAACAGGAAAAAATACAAAGACTTGAACAGAAAATAACCGGTGTTGAAGAAGAAATTCTCCGGCTGGAACATCAAATGTGCCGACCGGAGGTTTATTCGGACCCCGGAAAAATAAAAAAGCTTAATATGACTCTAAAGCAGCTCAGGGAAGAGCTTGAACTGCTCTATAAACAATGGGAAGAGGCTGTGGAATAAATAATTAAGCCTGCTAAATACCGTAAAATCGGTTTTCAAATTCATGCCTTATCTGCTCAAGCGACATACCGGCGGACAGCAGCACTATCAGTTTTATCCTGGCCTTCCACGCCGGCAGGTCTTCACCCAGTATGACCCCCAGGTTTCTAAGGTGCTTCTCTCCACCTTCATATCCATAGGTGTCGGTCAGGAGCCTTCCCATCGGCACCCTTGAGGTCAGCACCACCGGCAGTCCCTCTGCAAGGGCTTTTTTTATGCCGTCCAGCATCTTGGGAGGCACATGGCCGCCGCCCAGGGCTTCTATTACAATACCCGCCGCACCCCTTTCCATGCTGCTGGAAATCATATCCGAATCGGCACCTATATAACTGCATATTATGTCCACCCTTTTATCCGCGGCGCTTACCGGATACTTATTGGTTACAAGGGGCTTTCTGTGCCATGTAACCCTCTCATTGTTTATTGTGCCGATCGGGCCGAATTCAAGGCTTTTGAAGGTATCCACCCTCGACCTGTGCAGCTTGGAAGCTTCCCTTGCCGGTATTATTTCGGAAGCAAACACAATGACAACACCCATCGAGTGGGCTTTACCATCCGCTGCTGTCAGTATGGCATCCGCCATGTTAACAGGGCCGTCCGGACTTATCAGCGAAGGATTTCTCTGGGCTCCCGTCAATACTACAGGAATATCGCCCCGGTAGGTTATGTCAAGAAAATAAGCCGTTTCTTCCATTGTATCGGTACCGTGGGTTATAACCGCTCCCGAGCAACCCTTCCTTTCCAGTTGTTCGGCAAAATCCTTCAGCTGTACAAGGTCCTCCATGGTCAGGTACGAACTGGGAACATTTTTAAACTTAAAAATCTCAACCACAGCCCTGTTTCTAATTGAAGGTATCGCGGCCATCAGCTGTTCACCGTCAAGGACAGGACTCACAAGCCCGGTATGGTCGGCCTTCATTGCTATGGTTCCCCCGGTGGTAATCACTGCAATTCTTTTTATGACAATCTCCCCCCGTCACAAACACTATTCCCTTGGCATTATTTTCAGATTCATCCTTGAGTTCCTGATGTGTTCCACCATAACCCTTTCCCCCATTGCTACATCCCTGGTCTTAAATGCCTGAACTATCGCCTCGTGTTCCCTGAGGGACCGCTTTGCCCTGCCCGGAGTTTTAAGCGAAGCAAGGCGTATGTTCTCAATATAATACTGGAAATCGCTCAATACCTGTTTTAAAGGCCTGCTTTTGGTTGATTCGAATATCAAGTCATGGAACTGTGTATTTAACTTGCCCACCTGGTCGAGGTCACCCTTGCCGGTATAGAATTCCATCAGTTCACATATATTCTCAAGTTCCTTAAGGGCTTCCTTGTCCATTCTCTCGATTGCCCATCGGGCTGCCAGGCCTTCCAGCGCCTCCCGTATAGCATATATGTCCTCAATGTCCTGTCTGGAAATGCCCTCCACAAACACACCCTTATTCGGAATACACGAAACCAGGCCCTCCAGCTCCAGCTGTCTTATGGCTTCCCTGACCGGCGTCCGGCTGACCCCCATCTCTTCGGCCAGTTTCAGTTCCACAAGGCTGTCCCCCGCTTTATACCTGCCATCAAGAATATCCTGACGAAGCTTGTGAAAAATCTTTTCCCTCAGAGAATACCCGCCCCGGCTAACCTCTCTTTTCATGGCTATATCCATAACCTCCTTTGCTACTATTGTATACAGTATAGAAAATAATGTCAATGAGACTCCCCGGATTGTCAACCTTAATAGTATTTGTGGTTGACAATCCTCCGGTTTGTACATATAATTAATATGTCGAAATTACCATCATCGGTTAAGGAGGAATACGTATAATGAAGACCAGGGAAATGATACTGGTATCTATGTTCGCCGCACTTACCGCCATTTTCGCACAGTTTACAATCCCGCTTCCCTTCAGCCCGGTACCCATAACGATGCAGGAACTGGCTGTATGCCTGGCCGCGGCAATACTCGGAAGTCGGCTGGCAGCACTGTCCCAGCTAATATACATAGCAATCGGATTAATCGGAATGCCCGTCTTCTCCGGGGGCACCGCCGGGCTTGCCCGGCTGATGGGCCCTACCGGGGGATATATAACGGGTTTTTTGCTCTCTTCCTTCGTCATCGGAAGGATCGTGGAGCAAAGGTCCCTTCCCACGGTACGCAGAACCTTCCTTGCCATGCTGTGCGGCCTGCTGGTAATCTATACCTGCGGCATGCTCCAGCTATCACTGGTGGCGGGAATAACCCTTAAGGCCGCTTTTGTGTCCGGAGTAGCTCCCTTCATAGGCATGGCCATTATAAAGATTGTCCTGGGCGCAACCGTTGCCTCCCCGGTAAGGACGGTTCTGATAAGACAAAACCTCTTATACGTGCCGCGACAAAATATTTAATGTTAACGGTCCTCCGGGAATTCAGGGGCCGTTTTTTAGTTGCACGCGTTTTATGACAGGCCCGGTTATTGTGGATAAGTTTTTGTCTCTTTCCACACCTTTTCCACAATGTCCACAGGATTATCCACAAGAATATACGGGGTTTCTGATATTTCCAGGAATGTATGTCCACATTATCCACATATTTCACACATGGTTTATCGACATCGGCTGCCCGAAACGGGTAAACATAAATCGACAAATTAATAAGAATCAATTTCCATTGAAGCCACGGCATTTAAAGTTAGGGGGCTGACGATACCCCGTATCAGCCTGTAATAACCGGCACAACCTATCATTGCGGCATTATCGGTGCACAGCAGTTTTGACGGGTACACAAGCCGCAGTCCCCGCTCCCCGCACCGGCTGGCCAGTACGGCGCGCAGCTTCTCGTTTGATGCCACTCCGCCCGCAAGGGCTACAACCCGGGCTCCGCATTTTTCTGCAGCGGCAATGGTTTTATCGGAAAGCACCTGGACCACTGCACTTTGGAAACTGGCAGCTACATCCAAAGTGTTCACCGTATCTCCCCTTTGACGGCACACGTTAAGATGGTTTAAAACCGCCGTTTTAAGCCCGCTGAAACTGAAATCAAGGCTTCCCGGTTCGAGGTAGGTCCTGGGAAAATCAACCGCATCCGGGTTGCCTCTCCTGGCGGCTTCTTCCACCAGCGGTCCGCCGGGATACCCCAGCCCCAGCGCCCGGGCAACCTTGTCAAAGGCCTCTCCCGCCGCGTCGTCCCTTGTTCTGCCCAGTATCTCATATCGGCCGTATCCCTTTACGTTGACCAGGTGGCTGTGTCCCCCGGAAGCTACAAGGCACACGAAGGGCGGCTCCAGGTCACTTTTTTCCAGGTAATTGGCATAGATATGCCCCTCTATGTGGTGAACCCCGACAAGGGGCACATCCAGCGCAAAGGCCAGCGCCTTGGCGTAGGATACTCCCACCAGCAGCGCACCCACCAGCCCGGGGCCGTGGGTTACGGCCACGGCATCAATCTCATTAAGGCGAACTTCCGCTTCGCTCAGCGCCTCTTCAATTACGTAATCTATCAGTTCTATATGCTTTCTGGACGCTATCTCGGGGACCACTCCGCCGTATTTTTTATGTATTTCCACCTGTGACGATATTATATTTGACAGTACCCGGCGGCCGCTGCAAACAACGGCACAGGATGTCTCATCGCACGAGGTCTCTATTGCAAGGATTTTGGCATCTCCATCACCGAACCTGCCTAGTTTTTTTGCCGCCCTCTGTAAATAGTCCATAGATTATCTCCTTCTCCAGAAATTCACACATATATTATACATCACGACAGTAAAAGATAAAAATGCCGCATTCTCCGCCTTTCCAGTTCACACAGAACCGGCAGTCGGGAGAGTGTAAAGCACCTTCCCGTATCCGTTTTGCTTTAGCTTCTGCAGTGGGAAACATAATATACCCTGAGATTTTTCGTAAAAGGAGGGATTTTGCATGGCCAAACGAAGAAAAAGCCTGGCCGAAAGAACCCACGACACAAACGTGCTGTCTGATGCGGCTGTGTCCCGGATAGAAGGCCTGGAGGGCACCAACCTTATGCCGCAAAATACCGATTTTGAACAGCTAAAAAGCCTGTCCGGCCCGGGGAACGAAAGAAAACCAACCCTGCCGGGTGATGAGGAAGTCCACCGAAAGAAATGACAGCCCGGGTTCAAAGTTCAAGCCACATTATTATGGCGTTTTCATTGGTATCCGAATAATAGCCCTTCCTGATGCCCGCCTTTATGAACCCGGCACTTTCATACAGCTTAATGGCTGTATGATTGCTTTCCCTTACTTCAAGGGTAAAGCTTTTTATGCCATTGGAAATCCCGTATTCAATCATACCCTTAAGAAGCATTCTGCCTATACCTTTTCGCCGGTATGCCGGGTGCACCGCAAGGTTAGTAATATGTGCCTCGTCAAGTATAAGCCACATCCCGCCGTAGGCCGCAACCCTGTCTTTATCCCTCACGGTCAGGTAGTGGGCGAGCCGGTTGGAAGTCAGCTCCCTGACAAAGGCTTCCATCGGCCAGGGTATCGAAAAGCTCAGCCTTTCAATTTCATAAATATATTCCAGGTCTTCGACAAGCATCGGCTTTATTACAAGCCCCTTCACGGCCGGTCTTCCCCGCCGTGCTTTTTTTGGTATTCCCTCTCGGCCTGGGATTTCCTCAGGTAGAAGGGTACGAAATCGTCACCGCTTCCGCCTTCTCCCTTTTTTAACGCCTCCATCGCCAGCTCGGCTATAGAAGATGCCCTCTGCCTGTCGGCATTCCTGGGAGCAAATCTGGCACGCTCTCCCAGCATATCCTTTATTGCTTCCCGATGTACAGGAACGCCGTCCCCGAGGAATACCACCGCTTCTTCCCCGGCCTTAAGCTCTTCCAAAAGTTCCGACAGGGCCACCGCCGAATGGGGCTTTAGCTTGTAAAAGTTGCCCCGGTCCCATTTATATAATGCGGTGTACACCTGGTTTCTCCTTGCGTCCATTATCGGGCATATTATTCCCTGGCAGTATGGCAGGTTGAAGGCCAACCCGTCCAGGGTAGGCACCCCAATCAGTTTTTTGTTGTGGGCATGGGCCAGGCCCTTTGCGGTGGCGGCACCTATCCTGAGTCCGGTAAAGGAACCGGGCCCGCTGGCCACCGCTACCGCGTCTATTTCCCGGATGCTTATCCGGCAGTTTTCCAGCAGTTCCTCGATAATAGGCATAAGCTGTTCCGAATGGGTCTTTTCATGGTTTATTATGTATTCCGCCACCAGTTTTTCCTTATCCATTATGGCAGCGGATGCCACCATTGAAGAAGTGTCAATAGCCAGTACTTTCACTTTTTCCCACCCCTTCCACAAGTGCACGGTATTTTTCGCCCGCCGTCAGTTCTATCAGCCTGGCGGATTCCGATTCCGCAAGCCTAACCAGCCGTATCCGGATGCAGTCCTCCGGCAGCA
The DNA here is from genome assembly GCA_964529035.1 of uncultured Clostridium sp. GTDB lineage: Bacteria > Bacillota > Clostridia > Ch29 > Ch29 > CAZGUG01. The sequence goes on along the minus strand of CAZGUG010000058.1, from coordinate 3,156 downwards.
GATCCTCCGCCCTGGGGGCCCATTCGATTACCGACACTCCCTGTCCGTACAGAAGGTCCTCACCGCCTATATGGTACAGTTCATCGCCGTCTTCAAGCCGGTAAAGGTCAAAATGGTACAGGGGAACCGCCCCGGGGTACTCGTTTATCAGCGTATAGGTTGGACTGGTAACATAACAATCGATTCCCATACCCCTGGCTATACCCCGGGTAAGTACCGTTTTCCCCGCGCCAAGCTCTCCCTCGAGACATATGATATCACCGGGCTGCAGAAAGCCTCCCAGTCGTATCCCGAACTCCAGGGTATCCCCCGGACCGGTGCTGACAAAAGAATATTTCATGAAAAACACATCCTTTAAATGTCCCCGATTGACAAGCTTTAGGGTCGGGGGACACACCGCTGCTAATTATCAACCATAATTTTCCCGTTTACCAGGACGTAACGGGTCCTTGTTGTATAACCAAAGGGATGCCCGTCGAATATGGCTATATCCGCATCCTTCCCGGCCGAAAGGCTTCCCACCCTGTCGTCTATTCCGGTAATTTTAGCCGCGTTTATTGTAATGGCCTGAAGGGCCTTGTATTCTTCCATGCCCTCCTTAACCGCAAGGGCTGCGCATACCGGAAGGTATTGTATTGGCACCACCGGATGGTCTGTCATTATGGCCACATCCAGCCCGGCGGCCGACAAAATTCCCGGCGTTTTGAAGGTTAAATCCCTCAGTTCGTACTTTGACCTGGACGTAAGCCCGGGGCCCACCACCACGCCCCTGCCTTCCCGTACCAGGACTTCTGTAATCCTGTGCCCTTCGGTACAGTGTTCTATCGTAATATCCACATCAAACTCCCGCGCTATCCTGAGGGCAGTCATTATATCGTCCGCCCTGTGTGCATGGGCCTTAAGGGGCAGCTCCCTTTTCAGAACCCTTACCAGGGCTTCCATCTTAACGTCCAGTTCGGGGGTTTTATTTTCTTCCCTTTCAACCCTTTCCATGTACCTTTTGGCCTTCATAAGGGCCTCCCTTAACAGGGCAGCCGTCGCCATCCGGGTCATGGGGGCTTCCTTTTTATCATGATACACCCGTTTGGGGTTTTCGCCAAAGGCGCATTTAATGGCAACGGGGTTTTTTACAACCATGTCTTCCACGCTGCCGCCCACCGTTTTAATCGCTGCAAATTCGCCCCCCAGCACGTTTGCACTGCCGGGACCGGTAACCACCGTGGTCACCCCGCCCTGCACCGCCTCTTCAAAGGCTTTGTCCATGGGGTTTATTGCGTCTATGGCCCTCAGATGGGGTGTAACGGGGTCTGTCATTTCATTGCCGTCTTCACCTTCAAAGCCTATACCGTCTTCAAACAGGCCTATGTGGCAGTGGGCGTCCACAAAACCCGGCATCACGTACAGGCCGGCCGCATCAATTACCTGTCCGGCCCTTTTCTCCCACCGGCCCGCATCACCCTCACCCACTTCCTTTATCCTTTCGTTTTCTGTAAGAACATATCCCCTTTCCAGGATACGTCCTTCCATCGTATTGATCTTTCCACCCTTTACAAGTATCATTCCCTTATACCTCCGTTAATCAGGATATATTCCGGCAGTTGGTCTCCTTAATAAAGAATATACTTACAACCGCCATCATAACCGCCACCGCACACAGCGACAGGGCTTTTGTATAGGCTGCCTGGGAATATACCCTGATGCCGTTTACCGTATGCCCGGCCCAGTTGAGTTCAAGCACGTACCCCATAAGGGGCTGCAGTATGGACGGGCCCAAAAACCCGCCTATATTAAGGGTTCCTATGGCTGTCCCGGCGATTTGCGGCGGGTTGACCTCCTTGCCTACCGCCCACGTAATCACAAACCCGGCAGCCGACAGTCCCAG
>CAZGUG010000058.1:0-1174 GCA_964529035.1 uncultured Clostridium sp. | reverse complement strand
GCCCCCGCAAAACCTGCAAATGCAACAAACCCGGGCCAGGTGTGCTTGTTGGTTACAACAGTCCTGATACTGGCCAGTATACCGGGTTTTGACGATGTATCCTCTTTCTTTTCCCCGCCCGGCATAACCGGCGGAAGGCCCGCATCCTCCGGCCTGTTCCTGACGATAATGTAGTTAAGTACCGATATAACAATGGAAATTACGCCAATTATAACAAATACCGTCCTCCAGCTGAAATACGACACCGCCAGTGCAAGGGGCGTACCCGCCAGCAGCGCTCCCCCGTTGCCTATGAATGCAGTAAGCCCCGATAATGTGCCAAATTCGCTCTCCTTAAACCATACCGACTGGACCTTCAGAATGGCCACAAATACAACCGATACGCCAAGGCCCACCAAAAACCTGCCGATATAAGCAGCACCTATATTTGGTGCCATTCCGAACACTATGGAACCGGTGCCGGCCAGCATTGTGCCTGCAGCCACGGTTATTCTGGCCCCAAGGGTGTCCGCCAGCACCCCGGACGGTATCTGCATAACCGAATAAACGTAAAAATATACAGCTCCAAGGCTGCCAAGGGCTGCCCCTGTAACGCCAAATTCCGCCATCAGGTTGTCGGCCACAACCCCTGTGGCCACCCTGTGGAAAAACACTATCACGTAGGCTGTACACATGATGCCCCATACAAGCCACCTGTATCCGTAATCCTTCTGCTTAGATGTATTATCTTTCAAATGGTTCCCTCCCCTGCCGCTCAATTGACCTGTCTCATCGAAAGGGATATTCTGCTTCTGCCGGGGTCAATCTCCAGCACCAGCACCTTTACAATATCCCCCACCGAAACTATATCCATGGGGTCCTTTACATACCTGTCACTTAGCTCGGAAATATGTACAAGTCCGTCCTGATGCACTCCTATATCCACAAAGGCACCGAAGTCTATCACGTTGCGCACCGTTCCCGTCAGCACCATCCCCGGCTTTAAATCCTCCAGCGTCATGACTTCCTTAAGGAACACCGGACCCTGCATATCCTCCCTCGGGTCCCGGCCGGGTTTTAAAAGCTCCGCTACAATATCCCTTAAGGTGGGAACACCAATGTCCAGTTTCTCCGCCATACCGTTAATATCTATATCCTGCAGCGCTTTTCTGATACCTCCAACCGCTTCGGGTGT
>CAZGUG010000057.1:0-12214 GCA_964529035.1 uncultured Clostridium sp. | reverse complement strand
GACACTCTTCCACAGTTGCCGGTCTGGCAGCAGCATTTGGAAGCGGTGCAATGACAAACAGTATTTCGGAAATAGACAACACCGATATGATATTTGTAATAGGCACAAACACCACCGAGAATCATCCGGTAATAGGTAACAAGATAAAACAGGCGGCAAGACGCGGCGCTAAGCTTGTGGTGGCCGATCCAAGGGAAATTGAACTCAAAAAATACGCCGATGTGTATATGCAGATTAAGCCTGGAACAAACGTGGCCCTTATAAACGGAATGATGAACGTGATTATTGAGGAAGGGTTGGAGGATAAGGAATTTATTGCGGAAAGAACCGAAAACTATGAAGAGCTCAAAGAGGTAGTTAAGGACTATACCCCCGAAAAGGTGGAAGAGATCACCGGCGTATCTGCCGACCTTATTAGGACTGCGGCAAGATTTTACGCCAAGGGCGGCAATTCCATGCTGTTTTATGCGATGGGTATTACGCAGCACAGCACAGGCACGCAGCATGTACTGTCGACCGCCAACCTTGCAATGCTGTGTGGTATGATGGGCAGGGAAGGTACCGGTGTAAACCCCTTAAGGGGGCAGAACAACGTGCAGGGTGCCTGCGACCTGGGATGCCTGCCCAATGTGTTTACCGGCTATCAGAAGGTAACCGATAAAGCCGCGGTGGAGAAATTTGAAAAGGCTTGGGATGCCAAACTTTCGGACAAGGTGGGCCTGACGGTGTCCGAGATGATTGAGGCTGCGGGCGACGGAAGGGTTAAAGCCATGTATATAATGGGCGAGAACCCGATGGTATCCGACCCCGACCTAAACCACGTTGAAAAGGCTCTGGGAAACCTGGATCTCCTTGTGGTACAGGATATATTCCTGAGCGAGACTGCAGAACTGGCGGATGTGGTGCTGCCCGCGTCATCCTTTGCCGAGAAGGACGGAACCTTCACCAACACCGAAAGAAGGGTGCAGAGGATAAGAAAAGCCATTAAGCCGGTGGGCGAAAGCAAACCCGACTGGGAAATCATAATGAATGTGATGAACCTTATGGGCTATGATAAAACCTACAATTGCCCCGCTGAAATAATGGCAGAGATAACGGAGGTTACACCCTCCTACGCAGGTATTGACTATGACAGAATTGAGGGCGCAGGCCTGCAGTGGCCCTGCCCGTCCAAGGACCATCCCGGAACAAAGTTTCTGCATAAGGACAAATTCGCAAAGGGCAAGGGAACGTTTAAACCCGCACATTATGTACCTTCCAAGGAGCTTCCGGATGAAAAGTATCCGCTGCTTCTTACAACCGGCAGGGTTCTATACCACTATCACACCAGGACCATGACCAAGAGGGTAAAGGGCCTGGAGGCCAAGGTTCCGGAAAGCTATATAGAGATTAATCCCCATACCGCCAAAAGGCTAAAAATAAACGACGGCGACAGGGTGAAGGTGACATCAAGAAGGGGTAACGTCAAAGTAAAAGCAAAGGTAACCGATATGGTTGAAGACGGTGTTGTATTCATGCCCTTCCACTTTGGGGAAGGTGCGGCAAATAAGCTGACCAACCCGGTATTTGACGAGATAGCCAAGATACCCGAGCTGAAGGTGTGTGCCGTCAAGGTTGAAAAGGCAAGCTAGTTTATCAATCGGGGACATACCGCAGCGGGGAATTCTAATGGGGACATTCCTTGGCCATAGAGGAATACCGAATATGAAGGTGTGTCCCCATACCCCCTGTTTGAAATAAATAATAGAAAGGAGCAATTATACTAATGGAAAAGAGATTTTTGGCACCGGCGGCAATAGCCGATGCAATGATAGGTGTAGGCAAAGGCAAGTGTTCGCTTAAAACGTCCCAGATGCTGCTGCTTGGAATATTCGCAGGCGCATACATTGCCTTCGGAGCGTTCGCATGCGGCATGGTATCCCACAGCGTGGAGAATGTAGGCCTTTCGAAGTTTGTGGGTGCTGCGGTATTCCCTGTAGGACTTATGCTTGTAGTAATGTGCGGAGCGGAGCTTTTTACCGGTAACAACCTGATAGCGGTGGCGTACCTGAACAAGGACGTAACAATGAACCAGATGCTGAAAAACTGGGTGGTTGTATATATAGGCAACTTCATAGGTTCGATTCTGGTGGCAGTTCTGATAATAGGATCGGGGCTTCTGACCACAAGCGGCGGTGCTTTGGGTGCCACGGCGATAAAGGTAGCCAGTGCCAAGGCAAGCCTGACCTTCGGTCAGGCGGTAATACGCGGAATTTTATGTAATATTCTGGTGGTACTGGCGGTATGGTTTGCAGTGGGTGCCCAGGACTTTATAAGCAAGATATGGGCATGCTGGTTCCCGATAATGCTGTTTGTACTGGCAGGTTTTGAGCATAGCATAGCCAACATGTACTTTATTCCGGTGGGAATAATGGCGAAGGCCAACGCACAGTTTGCGCAGGTTAGCGGCCTTACGGCTGAAGCGCTGGCAAACATAAACTGGGGCACCTTCCTTGTGAATAACATAATACCGGTTACTATAGGAAACATTATAGGCGGCGCGGTTATTGTAAGCTGGGTGTACTGGTACGTGTACAAGGGCAGCAAGAAGGAAGAAAAGGTGCCTGCCCAGGCAGCCAAATAAATGGTATAATAAAAAAGCAAAAAGAATAATCAAAAGCGCCGCCGGCGCTTTTGATTATTTAACAGGGGCGGTGGAGATATGAAACTATTCGGTACAGCCATCATTCTTGCAGGGGGTAAAAGCACAAGGATGGGTTTTGACAAGGCTCTTATGAAAATACGCGGCAAGCCCATTGTTGAAATTATTATACAGCAGCTGCGGGCAGTATTTGAGGATATAATAGTGGTAACCAACAAATCGGAAGAGTTTACCGGTCTGGATGTAATTGTAACCGAGGATATTTTAAAAGGTTCCGGTCCCTTGGGGGGCATCCATGCCGGACTTATGCTTTCAAAAAGCAAGTACGCATTTCTTGCCGCCTGTGATATGCCGGTTATTTCACCGGATTATGCAAAGTACATGATGGAAACTGCCGCGAAATACCTGCCCCATGCGGTTATTTCAGAGAAGGGCGATTGGATAGAGCCCTTTCATGCCCTGTACAATAAGGACCTGGCGTATGATATTAAGACAAATGTACAAAGTGGAAAATATAAAATATTTGACGTGATAAGAGAAAAGTATATTGTTAAGATAAGTGAGAAGAAAGTGAGGGAGTACAGTCCGGGTCTTGATATTTTTATCAATCTGAACCACATCAAGGACCTTGAGGAATTTAAAACATCTATGGAAGCCGGAGGGATAGACAGTGCCCTATTATAAAGACACTGATATAATAAGGTGCAGCGATAAAGGCATACAGCATACCACCGATATTGTGGTGGAAGAGTATCCACTGACTCTGTTTCTGGAAGGAAAGGAGTTTGTTACGCTGCTGTGTTCGCCGGAGGACCTTGAATACCTGGTAACCGGCTTTCTGCTGTCGGAAGGGTTCATTAAAAAGAATGAGGATATCGATAACATAAGAATTGATAAGGAAAGGGGTACTGCGGAAATCCGGCTGAAGGGCGGAAGCCTGCTTGCAGAAAAGCTGTATGGAAGCCGCACCATTACCAGCGGTTGTGGCAGGGGCCCGGTGTTTTATAACGCGAAGGACTCTATAGACACGCGGGTGCTTGAAGACGACGGATTTAGAATTGAGTACCAAAGCATCCTGAGACTGATGAAACAATTTGACGAAAAGTCCGAGGTTTTCAAGAAAACCGGCGGAGTACACAGCTGCGCCATCGGTACCAGGGAAGGAATAGAAATTTATCACGAAGACATTGGCCGGCACAACGCGATGGATAAGGTTATCGGCCACGCAGTGAAAGAGGGCCTTGATTTTGCCAAATGTGTTGCTCTTACCAGCGGCAGAATTTCGTCCGAGATGCTTGTCAAGGCTGCCAAAAGGGGCATACCGGTTATTGCTTCAAGGTCTGCGCCCACAGTCCTGGCGGTAAGGCTGGCGGAAAAGCTCAATATTACTCTGGCCGGTTTTGTGCGGGGCAGAAGATTTAACGTTTATTCGGGGTTTCATAGAATAGCTGAAGAAAGAAGGGAATTGTAAAGATGTTGGACGAGATTTTAAGCTATAACAAAAATTATGTGGAAAAACGTAAAAAACAGGGCCTGGACAAGGAAATAAGCGGGCATGCTCAGAAGGAGGCTATGATATTCACCTGCATGGACACGAGGCTGGTGGGCCTTGTAGAGGATGCCATGGGGTTTCAAAGGGGCCAGGTAAAAGTTCTTAAGAATGCGGGTAACACTATCATCAAGAACTGCAGTGATGTCTTACGAAGTATAGCCCTGGGCGTGCTCGTTATGGGCATTAGGGAAGTATTTGTAGTGGGACATAAAGACTGCGGGATGAAGAGGCTGACTGCCTCGCAGATTGAGAATGCGATGAGGGAACGCGGGATTGATGAAAATGTGATAGCCTCGATAAATCTGGAAGAATGGTCGGGTATTATTTCGGATGAAACGGAAAACATCAGAAAAGCCGTGAAGGCAATAAAGAGTTACGAATTCATCCCGGAGGATGTGGGAGTTCACGGCCTGCTTATTGACCCGTACAGCGGCCAACTGGAATTGGTAAAGGCCTACTGATAGATGCCTTTGTTTATGGACATCCCGGTATATTTATAGTATAATTAAACAAATAGAACTCCGAGCTTGAATGTCTACGGGAGACCTTGACGCCAAGCCGATAGGGTATAACGGGAAACCGTTATGCCTCCCGTGTTGGAAAGGAGTTATAAATGGCTAATTTATAACGGTATCCACATGGTGGATACCGTTTTTTAAAAGCCAAGTACAGCCTATAGCGGTGCCGACTGTTTAAAGCAGCCAATCTGTGGTTTCTGCCGAGGGTTATATTTAGCAAACCTCCTTATCCAGCAGGCGTACCGGTGCCAGGGTTTTTGCGGGCGGTTGAGCCGGAGTTATTAAACATTTGGAGGTATGAAAAAATGAAAAAGTATTATGTACTTACAATTGGACTGTTGCTTATCTTTGCACTTGTATCCTGTGGCCCGGCAGAAACGCCGCAGCCCGAAGAGCCGGAAGAACAAACGCCCCAGGAAGAGCCTCTGGGTCCCATCACACTGGCAACCACCACCAGCACCGAGAACTCGGGGCTGCTGGATGATATACTGCCGCACTTTGAGGAAAAGTACAGCACAAGGGTAAACGTGGTGGCGGTTGGTACCGGCCAGGCAATGGAGATGGGCAAAAACGGCGATGCGGACGTTTTGCTTGTACATGCCGAGGCTACCGAAATCGAGTTTGTAAACGACGGGTACGGTGTGGACAGGCACAGGGTTATGTACAATGACTTTATAATAGTAGGACCCGAAGACGACCCGGCAGGCCTAAAAGAGACCGCCGGAGCGGATGCCGCAAAGGCCCTTTCCATCATTAGTGAAAACAAGGTGCCCTTTGCCTCCAGGGGGGACGATTCCGGAACCCATAAAAAGGAACTGGAATTGTGGCAGGCTGCCGGCATTGAACCTGAAGGCGACTGGTACAAGTCGGTAGGCCAGGGAATGGGCGCAACGCTTAACTTTGCTAACGAGCAGGAAGCGTATACAATGACCGACAGGGCGACTTATCTTTCTATGAGTGATGAGCTGGACCTTGTGATACTGGTGGAGGGTGACGAACTCATGTTCAACCAGTACGGAGTAATAAAGGTTAACCCGGAAAAACACACCGGAATAAACAAAGAAGGCGCGGACAGGTTCGTGGAATGGATAATTTCGGATGAGGTGCAGCAGAAGATATCCGATTTCGGAAAGGATGAATACGGACAGAGTTTGTTTGTTCCAAACGCTGAATAGGACGGGGTTTTTATGGAAAATATTCTTCAAGGGTTTCAGGGGGCACTAAGCCTGATATTTTCAGGAGACAGAGAGGTCTATAGTATTATAGGCCTTTCTCTTCGTGTCTCTTTTATTTCGGTTTTGATTTCCATGGCGTTTTCAGTGCCGGCAGGGATAATAATAGGAATGAGGGAGTTTCCCCTGCGAAAAACGGTTGTTATGGTAATAAATACGCTTATGGGGCTTCCTCCGGTTATCGCGGGTCTTTTTGTATACCTCTTTCTTTCAAGGAGCGGGCCCTTAGGGTATCTCGGGATACTGCATACTCCGAAGGCGATGATAATAGCCCAGGTGCTTCTTATATCACCAATAATTACAGGTATAACCATGGCGTCGGTTAAGGACAGGGGCACCCTTGTCAAAAACACCGCCTATACGCTTGGTGCCGGGAGGGTTCAAATTCTTTGGACCCTTATACGGGAATTCCGTACTTCCATCGGGTCGTCCCTTATTGCCGGATACGGGAGGGCCATTTCGGAAGTGGGTGCGGTAATGCTGGTGGGGGGAAATATTAAAGGCTTTACCAGGGTTATGACCACCGCCATTGTTCTCGAAACCAATATGGGCAATTTTGACCAGGCCATAGCCATCGGCATAGTGCTGCTTTCGCTGTTTTTCATTATAAATATAATACTGCAAAGAATTCAGGGGGCATAAATTTGAGGGTACAGGTTTTGGACATAATAAAAGAATATAATGGGGCAAGGGTGCTGGGCATTGAAAAACTGTCCTTCCGGGAGGGTAGATTTCATGTGCTGATGGGTCCTAACGGCTCGGGTAAATCCACGCTGCTTGGCATACTGGCAGGGCTCCTGCAGGCCAACAGGGGCAGGGTTTTATACAGTGACCGGCAGAGGGACTTTCAGGCCGTAAGAAGGGATATTACGCTGGTTATGCAGCGCTCCTACCTGTTTAACACCAGTGTATATAACAATATTGCCTCGGGGCTTAAATACCGGGGGATGGACAAGTCCATATTAAGGGAGCGGGTGTTAAAGTGGGCGGATGCCCTGGATCTTAACCGGTTTTTATACCGGAATGTACGGACTCTTTCGGGAGGAGAAAAACAAAGGGTGGCACTGGCAAGGGCGCTGGCTCTTAAGCCGGAGCTTCTGCTTCTCGACGAATCCACAGCCAACCTTGACCCCGAGAGCATTATTATAATAGAAAAGGTGCTCAAGGACTATCAGAAAGAATCCAAGTCCACCATTATATTTGTAACCCATAACGTTTTTCAGGCGAAAAGGCTGGCGGACAGGGCTTACCTTTTGATGGAGGGCAGGGTGATAGAAGAGGGAGAGAGTATCGAGTTTTTTGGCAATCCCAATTCAGAGCTTACAAGGGGATTTCTCGGCGGAGAGATTGTGTACTGACAGGAGGGCAACAAATGCTGCTAAAGGTTAAGGACATATCCGAGGTGCTGGAAATAATCAAGGAAAATTTCTGCAGCTGTCCGGCGGCAGCCGAAGAGGTGGCGATTTTGGATGCCCCGGGCAGGATAGTAGCGGATGACATAAAAGCCGGATGTAATGTGCCCGGTTTTGACAAGTCGGTGGTGGACGGGTACGCGGTTAAGTCGGGGGATACCTTTGGTGCCAGCGACAGTATGCCGGCACTTATGAGATGTATGGGTGAAGTGTTTATAGGAAAAAGCGCAGGAATTAGGATTAACGACGGTGAGTGCGCCTATGTACCCACCGGGGGAATGCTGCCCGGGGGAAGCGATGCGGTGGTTATGGTAGAGGATACCGAAGACCTTGGCAGCGAAAGCATAGCCGTTTACAGGCCGGTGGGACCGTGGGAAAACACCATAAAAAGCGGTGAAGACATAAAAAGCGGCCGGGTGGTACTCAAAAAGGGTATGCCGGTAAGGCCGCAGCATGTGGGGGTGCTGGCAAGCGTAGGGCTTAAAACGGTGCGGGTACGAAAAAGGCCGGTGGTTTCGATAATATCCACAGGGGATGAGCTTGTAAAGCCCGGAGAAAAGCTGGAAAAGGGCAGGATATGGGATATTAACAGCTATTCACTGGCGGCGGCGGTGGCGGAGGACGGGGGCGGCCCCCGTATCAAAGGTATTGTTGCCGATGACAGGGCAGCGATTAAAACAAAGGTTTCAGAGGCATTGGATATAAGCGATATGGTTATTGTTTCGGGAGGCAGTTCGGCGGGGACCAGGGACTATACCGCCGAGATTATTAATGAACTGGGCAGGCCGGGGGTTCTGGTGCACGGTATTTCCATTAAGCCGGGGAAGCCCACCATAATCGGCAGCGTCTTCGGTAAACCGGTGATAGGTATGCCGGGCCAGCCGGTATCTTCACTGGTGGTTTATAAGGCGGTGGTGTCTCCGCTGATAAGACGCATGGCCGGACTGACAGACAGACCGCAGGCCCTGATTGCGGCGGTGTGCGATGAAAACTATTATTCTGCGCCGGGCCGGGAGGAATACCTTATGGTGACGGTTTACCGGGCCGGCGACGGAAAAACCCACGTCCGTCCGGTATCGGGGAAATCGGGTATGATAACCACAATTTCCGATGCCAACGGGATGGTGATTATACCCAAGAACAAGGAAGGGCTTTACAAGGACGAAGATGTGCAGGTGATACTGCTGTAGGGAGGGCTTTGATATGAAGGCGAAAAACATATATCTGTCCAGCAAGGGGCTTGACGAGGCGGTAGCGGAATTTACCGCAGGGCTTAAAGGTTTTTTTGACGGATACGGGACCGAAGTGATAGATACCGCCCATTCACTGGGCAGAGTTACCGCTGAGCCTGTATTTGCAAGTGTTTCATCGCCGCATTTTAATGCTTCGGCAATGGACGGCATAGCCCTGGACGCAAACATAACCTTTGGAGCGGGCGAGAGAAACAGGCTGCGGCTATTTGAAGGAAAGGACTACCTGGTGGTGGATACAGGCGACCCGATACCCCCTGAGTACAATGCGGTGATAATATCCGAGAACCTTATTGAAAAGGGTGAGGGCAAGGTGGAGATTTCCGCAGCGGCGACACCATGGCAGAACGTGCGCCCGATAGGCGAAGATATTGTGCAGGGGGAACTGATTGTGCCCACCTTTCACAAAATAAGACCGGTGGATATGGGTGCAATGCTGGCAGGGGGCGTAAACAGCGTGAAGGTGATAAGAAAGCCCAAGGCAGCCATAATCCCAACCGGTACCGAATTGGTACTGCCGGGTCAGCCCCTGGGGGAAGGCAGTCTTATAGAATACAATTCCCATATATTCGCAGGGCTCATCGAGGAATGGGGCGGCTGTGCCAACCGCTTTAAACCCGTCCCCGACGTGTACGAAGATATTAAAAAAACGCTGCAGCGGGCATTGAAAGAAAACGATCTGGTACTTGTAAACGCCGGGTCCTCCGCCGGTAGCGAAGACTTTACCAAGGACATTATCCGGGAGCTTGGGGAGGTAATAACCCACGGGATAGCCATAAAACCCGGCAGCCCGGCCATACTGGGCATGGTGTCGGGAAAGCCGGTGGTGGGGATACCCGGATACCCGGTTTCGGCATATATAGTAATGGAAAATATAATAAAACCCCTTATTTACGGCTACCTTCACTTGACGGAAAAACCCGGGCGCAAGGTGGAGGCGATATCCTCCCGGAGGCTGGTGTCGTCGCTTAAGAACAGGGAGTTTATAAGGGTTAAGCTTGGGAAGGTGGAAGGCAAAATTATAGCCACCCCGTTAACCCGGGGTGCCGGTGTGGTTATGTCGCTGGTGCGGGCGGACGGAATACTTGAAATCCCGCAAAACAGCGAAGGCGTGGACGCCGGTGAAACTGTCAGGGTAAGGCTGTTAAAGGACCTTGAAGACATAGAAAATACGATAGTCTGTATCGGTAGCCACGACCCGATACTGGACCTTCTGGCAAATGAAATTCACTATCAAAATCCAAGGCTTCACCTTGCTTCAGCCCACGTTGGAAGCATGGGCGGGATAACCGCCCTTTTAAGGGGAGAGACCCATATAGCCGGTGTACACCTTTTGGACGAAGAAACGGGAGAGTATAACGTAAGTTATATTAAAAAATATCTGCGTCACAGGAAAATTGCGCTGATAAAACTGGTGGACCGGGTGCAGGGTTTCATGGTAAAGAAGGGTAATCCCAAAGGTATAAACGACTTTTCCGACCTGACAGGGGAAAAGGTGAGTTTTGTCAACAGGCAGAAAGGTTCGGGAACAAGGCTTCTCCTTGATTATAAACTAAAGGAGGAGGGAATCAGCCCGGCGGACATATCGGGTTATGACCGCGAAGAGTTTACGCATATGGCGGTGGCGGCGGCGGTGGCATTCTCGGATATCGATACGGGGCTGGGAGTTTACTCGGCGTCTAGGGCACTGGGACTGGATTTTGTGCCGGTATGCAGTGAAGAATACGACCTGGCGATTCCCGCGGATTTTCTAAAGAGTTCAAATATAAAGCTTATGCTGGAGACGATTAAGACGGATGCTTTCAAAGATAAAGTAAAGGCGATGGGCGGCTATTCCACCGACAGGGCGGGGGAGATTGTCCTGATTGACTAAAAAAGGAGGGGGTTTTTATGCAGGATACCTATAACAGACGGATTGACTATATGAGAATTTCGGTGACCGATCGGTGCAACCTCAGATGTTTTTACTGTATGCCGGAGGAAGGTATCTGCAAAATGGACCACCGGGACGTGCTGAGATACGAGGAGATAACAAAAATAGTCCGGGAAGGAGTAAAGTTTGGGATTACCAGGATACGGCTGACGGGGGGCGAGCCATTGGTCAGGCCGGGTATTGAGGACCTGATTAAAGGAATAAAGGCGGTAGAGGGCATAGATGAGATTTCCCTTACAACAAACGGACAGCTTTTGAAAGACATGGCGGCCGGTTTGAAGGAAGCGGGCCTTGACAGGGTGAATATAAGCCTTGATTCGCTGCTGGCGGACAAGTACAGGGAGATTACCAGGGGCGGAGACATAAAAAAGGTGTTCGAAGGATTAAGCGCCTGTCTCGAATTGGGGTTAAAACCCATAAAGATTAACATAGTCATTATGAAGGGTATTAATGACGATGAGATAGAGGAATTTGCAGGGCTTACAAGAATATTTCCTGTAAGCGTAAGGTTTATTGAGCTAATGCCCATCGGGCAGACTTCCCGTCGGTTTGAAGATTATTTTCTTTCCAACGACAGTGTTATGGAGAGGCTGCCGGATCTTATTCCGGATGAAGAGGTATTGGGCGGCGGGCCCGCGGTATACTACAGGCTGCCAAAAGCATTAGGTACCATAGGGTTTATCGGCGCATTAAGCCATAATTTCTGCCACCTGTGCAACAGGATACGATTGACTGCCGATGGCAGAATAAAACCCTGTCTGCACAGTGACCTGGAAGTGGACCTAAAGCCTGCACTAAGGGAATCCGGTGAAGAGCTTGGTGACGCGATTGCCCGTGCAATAGAGCTGAAACCCAAAAGGCACAGCATGAAAGACCATAAATCGATGACCCTAGACAGGGATATGTACCAGATAGGAGGTTGATTTTTTTGGAGGGTTTTACCCATTTGAACAACCAGGGCCGTGCCAGGATGGTAAACGTTGGGGATAAGAACATAACCGAACGGAAGGCGGTGGCCCGGGGCAGGGTTTATATGAAGCCGGAGACCTTGGACCTTGTGGAAAGGGGCAATATGAAAAAGGGGGATGTTTTGGCGGTTGCCCAGGTGGCAGGTATTATGGGAGCTAAAAAAACCCCTGACATTATACCAATGTGTCACCCCTTGAGTATCAGCGGAATTGATATAGACATTGAAATTAACCATGACCTTGTGTCGGTTGATATTAAGGCTGAAGCAAGTGTTGCGGCCAAAACGGGGGTGGAAATGGAAGCCCTTACGGCCGTGTCGGTGGCAGCGCTGACGGTTTATGATATGTGTAAGGCGGTGGACAGGGAAATGGTGATAGGCGATATTGAACTCCTGAAAAAATCCGGCGGAAGGTCCGGGAACTATGTGAAGGAGGTCAAACAGAAGTGAAGGGACGGGTAATTGCCGTTAATATCAGCGAAAAAAAAGGACAGATAAAAAAGCCGGTAGAAAAGATTAACCTGATAAAAGACTTTGGCCTGGAAGGGGATGCCCACGGGGGCAAATGGCACAGGCAGGTAAGCCTGCTGGCCCGGGAGAGCATAGAAAAGATGCAGGCTCTTGGTATAGAGGGGCTGTGCACCGGAAAGTTTGCGGAAAACATAACCACCGAAGGCATCGCGCTTCATACCAAGGGCGTGGGTACAAG
>CAZGUG010000056.1:0-12335 GCA_964529035.1 uncultured Clostridium sp. | reverse complement strand
TATATGTTAACTTTTTACATTTATTTAGCTACTTCTAATGCTAAATTATATAGCTTATCTTAAACGTATTGAGGC
This sequence comes from uncultured Clostridium sp., assembly GCA_964529035.1. Taxonomy (GTDB): domain Bacteria; phylum Bacillota; class Clostridia; order Ch29; family Ch29; genus CAZGUG01. Next base: position 12,260 of record CAZGUG010000056.1, on the reverse strand, counting down.
TGTCATAGTTTCGGCTCCTCCAAAATCTTATTTACATAACATATATTTTAACACGATAAGTCGGTGTAATCAAATCTCTCACTACAAGGGGACGGTTCTTGTGTGCTGTACCACTCACTAAACGTGTGTTATGCCGGGAGACTATTTTCTATTAAAAATTGTTTTGATTTTGCTTACTGACGCGATTCTATCTTCAGCCATTTTATCAGCTGCCTTATATGTTGGAATACCGTCTCTTTTAGCTAACTCAAACACTTTCTTGCAGGCATCATAAATTTTTGCAGTGTTTTTCATGGCATTTGCTTTGTCATATTCACGTCCCGATATATCATCAATTATATTAATAACCCCGCCGCTGTTTATTACATAATCCGGTACATAAAGTATTCCTTTTTCCTCAAGGATATCACCATGTTTTGATTCGGCTAATTGGTTGTTAGCCGCACCGGCTATAATTTTGCATTTTAGCTGCTCAATTGTTATGTCGTTTATTACAGCACCTATAGCGCAGGGCGAAAACACATCACATTCTACTCCGTATATTTCATCCAGTCCTACTGCAGTTGCGTCTAATTCTGCTACGGCTTTATCAATTTTTGCTTGATCTCTTGTAGTTACTATTAATTTCGCTCCTGATTCATGCAATAACTCGGCTAGGCGTCTCCCGACAGCTCCTAACCCTTGAATTGCCACGGTTTTCCCTTTTAAATCATCGCTGCCATAAATCTCATTAACAGCTGCTTGCATCCCTTTAAATACTCCATAAGCTGTTACCGGCGAAGGATTGCCGCTTCCTGTCTCCAACCCCACTATATAATTCGTTTCACAATTAATATATGCAGCATCCTGTTGTGTCATATTCATATCTTCACCGGTTATGTACCTGCCGTTTAGTCCTTCAACAAATCTGCCAAAAGCTCTAAACAATGCTTCGCTTTTTATCCTCTTTGGATCACCTATGATAACTGCTTTCCCGCCGCCAAGGTCTAATCCCACAGCTGCATTTTTATATGTCATACCTTTAGCCAACCTTAACGCATCTATAATCGCTTCTTCATCAGTCTCATAATCGTAGATCCTTGTTCCGCCTAACGCCGGCCCTAATGTAGTATCATGAATAGCAATAATTGCTTTTAACCCGGTGCTTTTGTCCTGGCAAAGCACTAGTTGTTCGTAATCATATTCTTCCAGTCTGCTAAATATCTCCATCAAATGTCCCTCCTTATATGTAGGTTCCTCTATGGCTTATATTATATTAATAAGGTCGTAATTGGTCAAACGACTGGTAAATCGCCGGAAAACCCTAAATTCAAGCGTTTTTCAGGTGCTTATTTGTTTTTTATATTTATCATCAATACGACCGTCTCAACGTGCGCCGTATGGGGGAACATGTCCACCGGCTGAACTTCATGCGTCCTATAATCCCTACCGTCCAGGTACTTTAAATCCCTGGCCAGGGTTGCCGGGTTGCAGGATACGTACACCACCCGCTCCGGCTGCATGGAAACAACCGCATCCAAGAGGCCCCTATCACACCCTTTTCGCGGCGGATCCAGCACCACCGCATGGGGACGTACCCCTTCCCGGTAAAGGTGCGGCATTACCTCCTCGGCAAGACCGGTGATAAACTCGGCATTTTCAATACCGTTTATTTTGGCGTTTGCCCGGGCGTCCTTAACCGCCGCTTCCACCACCTCAATACCGTACACCTTGGCAGCCCGGCCGGCAAGAAATAAGGATATGGACCCTGTGCCGCAATAGGCGTCAATAACCGTTTCATCGCCTTTAAGCCCCGCATACTCCACTGCTTTTTGATACAACACCAGGGTTTGGGCCGGATTTACCTGGAAGAATGAAAGGGGGGATATTCTAAATTTCAGGCTGCCTAAAACTTCGGTTATATAGTTCCGGCCCCAAAGGGTAATACACTCCTGTCCCAATATCACGTTGGTCCTTTTGTCGTTCACATTCAGCACTATTGACATAATTTCATTTTTAGTTTCCCGCAGTCTTTTTACCAGTTCATCTTTTCCCGGGAAATATCGACATGCGGCAACAATCACCACCATCACTTCCCCGGTTGTAAAGCCTATCCTTGTAAGTATATGACGTATTGTGCCCTCACCGGTTTTCTCGTCGTAGGGCAAAATACCGTGCTTATGCATATGCTTTTTTACATCTTTTATCACCCGGCTGTTAATATCATGCTGAATAACACAGTCGTCAATGTTTATGATATCGTGGCTGTGCCTTGCATAAAAACCCGCTGCAATCCCTTCCACTCCCCTGCCCACCGGAAACTGTGCCTTATTCCTGTACCTCCACGGCTCTTTCATACCCAGCACCGGGTGTACAATAACGTCCTCAAGGCCGCCTATCCTCCGCAGGTGGTCCTCCACCTTTTGCCTTTTGTGCCTGAGCTGCCAGCCGTAGTCCATATGCTGTATCTGACATCCGCCGCACTCAAGGGCCATGGGACACCGGGCCTGCACCCTTTGCTTCGACTGCTGCAGCACTTTCTTAATTCGTCCCCGGGCATAGTTCCGTTTAACCTTGGTAATTTCAATCTCCGCCCTGTCCCCCGGCACGGCATCTTCCACAAAAATGGCCAGGCCTTCTATTCTGCCTATTCCTTCGCCGCTGTTTCCCATGCGTTCTATATCCAAAATATACCTACCGCCTTCTCTGACAGGTTTGTCGGTTTTCACAGTCAAATACCTCCCCTGTAAGCATACTACAAAAAAAGAACCACTTGTTAAAGCTGATTTTACTCTGCAATAAAGTTAATTTCCCCAAATGCAGATATATCTATATATAATTGTACCAGAACTAGGGACGTATGATTATGTATGAACCAAAATTAACTATTGAATAAAAAAAGAAGGCCCCCAATCCGGGCAACCTCCATAAGACTGTTTTCGCCTTCCTGCTGCACAACCAGCGACATTTCTTTACCGATAACACAGGAACATAATCTTATCCTTTAAGGCCTTGTATCACCAAGGGTTATATCCCTCTGCCTGAACAGTACTTCGTAGGTCTTAGGCCCTACAACCCCGTCGGGTTCAAGCCCGTAATCCCGCTGGAAATCCATTACCGCCTGTTCGGTAGAAGAATCGTATTCCCCTGTAATATCCCCCCTGTAGTATCCCAGTATCTGCAGTATTCTCTGCACTTCGGCAATGTCCTCCCCGGGTTCCACCCCTATTCTCAGTGTCCTGCCGGTAAAGGCTTCCCCGGTTATCCTGACCGGTGTCCCCAGAGGAACAATGTCGTAGAGTTCATTCACGTCTTCGTTGTACATCCTGACGCAGCCGTGGCTGGCGGCAGTACCTATAGACGACGGGTTATCCGTCCCGTGTATGCCGTAACCTCCCCAGGGCACGTTTATCTTCATCCACCGGGTACCAAAGGCACCGCCGGGATTTAAGGTCTTTTGTATTATCCTCCAGTCTCCAAGCGGTGTCGGCGTGGAAGGCGCTCCCACCGCAACGGGGTAGGTGTTTATCACATCACCGTTCTGGTTTAAAGTCAGCGTGAAGTTGATTGTATCAATATAAATGCTGTACCCTTCGGTGGGCACACCAAACTCATCTTCGGGGCCAAGACCTATGGCGTTATAAGTATCGGGGCCCACTATACCGTCAACTAAAAGTCCGAAATCCTCCTGAAAATTTCTAACGGCACCCTCGGTTTCCAAGTCGTATACTCCGTCTATCTCGCCATCATAAAACCCCAAATCCGACAGCCTCTGCTGCACATACTCAACATCGGGTCCTCTCATTAAAGGGTCTGTAACCCTAAGATACCTTGAAGCATAGATCAAAACAATAATCACCTCCACTCCATAATATTAGCGGAGGTGATTATTGTTTCCAATTTACCTGTGCCTTTTCTTTCGCTCCAGTTCTTCCGGCTCAAGGGCTATACCGTTTCCTTCCAAAAGTCCTGCCACTCCTGTAAGTTCTCTGTCCTCCCGGCATTCGGGACAGTCACACGGCTGTGACGTGTAGTCGGGTTCCATATAAGTAGTTATTACTCCTTCATAGTTCCTCAGCACAACTTTTTTGTCCGACATGGAGATTAAATACTGGGGCATTACAGGTATTTTACCGCCACCGCCCGGAGCGTCCACCACGAATGTCGGAACGGCAAAACCGGAGGTGTGGCCCCTTAAGCCTTCCATTATTTCTATACCCTTTGATACCTTGGTCCTAAAATGCTCTATACCCATTGAGAGGTCGCACTGGTATATATAATAGGGCCTGACTCTTATTTTTACAAGAAGATGTACCAGCCGTTTCATAATGTGTACGCAGTCGTTCACGCCCCTTAAAAGCACAGTTTGGTTTCCAAGGGGTATCCCGGCATCCGCCAGCAGTCTGCAGGCTTCCGTTGAAGCCGGTGTCACTTCCTTTGGATGGTTAAAGTGCATATTTAACCAGACAGGGTGGTATTTTTCAAGCATATTTACAAGCTGCGGAGTGATTCTCTGGGGCATTACCACGGGGGTCCGGCTTCCTATTCTTATGATTTCCACGTGGGGTATTTCCCTTAACCTTTTGATTATAAATTCCAATTTGTCATCGCTAATCAGCAGGCCGTCTCCGCCCGAGATAAGTATATCCCTTACCTGGGGCGTGTTTCTTATGTAGTCTATGGCCTTTTCTATCCTTTCGGTAGGCATGACCATATCGGTCTGACCTGCAAACCTCCTTCTGGTACAGTGCCGGCAGTACATGGAACACTGGTCGGTTACCAGCAGCAGCACCCTGTCGGGATAACGATGGGTAAGCCCCTCCACTGGAGAATCCGTATCCTCATGCAGCGGGTCTTCCATGTCGGCTTCTCCCCTGTGAAGCTCATAGGAGGTAGGAACCGCCTGTTTCCTTATGGGACAGTTCGGATCATCCGGGTCCATAAGCGAAGCGTAATATGGGGTTATACCCATCCTTAAAAGGGCAAGGCTTTCATCTATAGCCTTTTCTTCCCCGTCTGTCAGGTTGATTATTTTTTTGAGCTGCTGTACGGTTGTAACCCTGTTTTTCACCTGCCAGTGCCAATCGTTCCACTCATCTTGGGTGACATCTTTATAAAGCTGGATATCGCTGTATTTTCTCATATTTTTTCCTCCTTCTTAGTAGTATGGGGACACACCGCTGCTAATAAGGTCAGGGGACACACCGACTGTAAAATGCAGCAAAACGAAAGCTGTCCCCCTTCGCATGCACGTTGCAGATACTGGATTTCGATCGCTGACCACAGACCCCTGAAGAGGGATGTCCCATATTTAATGGTATGTCTTTAATATGGATAATATACCGGAGTGCGACAAAACGAGAACCGGCTCCTGTCACATATTCGTCCTTTAAAGTATTATTTAATGTCGTACTTGAGTATTTTGTACTGAAGGGTTTGCCTTGGAATGTCAAGAAGCTGTGCTGCCTTGGTGATATTCAGATCCGAAGCCCCGAGGGCATCGCTAATCATATCCCTTTCCACCTGTTCCAGGGTTTCTTTAAGCGAGAGACTGCCCCCGTTTACGGCAAGGTCGTTTTTAAAGTATTCGTTGAAACTGTGGGGCAGATTATCCACGGTTATAACCGACCCTTCGATAATATTCATTGCCCCTTCTATTACATGCTGAAGTTCTCTTACATTGCCGGGCCAGGAGTATATATAAAACATCTCCCTCACCTTTGATGAAATCCCCGTGACTTTCTTTACCATGGTCCTGTTATACATTTCTATGAAACAGTCAACTAAAAGCGGTATATCGTCCTTTCTTTCCTTAAGGGGCGGTATTTTCAAAGAGACTACGTTAAGCCGGTAGAAAAGGTCTTCCCTTAAGGACCCGGATTTAACCGCGTCCAAGGGATTTTCGCTGGCTGCCGTTATTATCCTGACATCAACGTATACGGTGCCTACATCCCCTATCCTTCTTATGCACCCGTCCTGCAGAACCCTCAGAAGTTTGGCCTGCAGTTCAATGGGCATGCAGTTAATCTCATCCAGGAAGAGAGTTCCCCCGTTGGCCAGTTCAAAAAGGCCCGGCCTGTTGTCTGCTCCGGTAAAGCTACCCTTTACGGTTCCAAAAAGTATTCCCTCCAGCAGTGTAGCAGGCAGAGCGGCACAGTTTTGTGCTATAAAGGGTTTCTTGCTTCTCGGACTGGCATTATGGATGGCGTGTACGAACAGTTCTTTGCCGGTGCCCGTTTCTCCGTATACCATAACCGGTGACGAGGTTTTGGCCGCTTTAAAACCCAGGGACTTTAGCTCCAGCATGCGCTTGTTCTGCCCTATAATATCGATAAAGTTGTAAACAGCCCTGTTGCCGCCTTTCCTTTTTGGAGGGTCACTGTCGGTATCCGCCATAAGCTCGGCCTCCAAATCAACTATCCTTTCCGAAAGGTTTTTCACCTGGGTAATATCCCTGGATATTTCCACCGCACCCCTAATCTTACCCCTTACCCTTATGGGCAGCGTAGTATTGATTGTGGTTATCTTGATGCCGTTATAGTTTACATATGTCTGCAGATAGTCCACTATCGGCCGACCGGTCTCAAGAACCTTCAGAATGGTACTGGTATTATAGTCAAGGGACGGGTATATCTCAAGAAGATGCCGTCCAACCGCCCTGTCCCTGTTGAGCTGGTCAAGATATGCAACCCGCCTGTTGCAGTAAATTATCCTGCCCCGGTTATCCACTATTTGGATGCCGGAATCGATGTGCTCAAGAAACTCCCTGAAATTCTCGCTGGCCAGCAGTTCTATCATAAAGAACCTCTACCCCCTGTCGCTAGCTTTTCAGCATCTTATCCCAAGTGCCGAATTTTGAGCTTGCGGCTGCGAAAAAAGCGGCGGGACCGCCGCCAAAAATCAAACTACATCCGTTCGGGAGCTGAAATGGAAAGCAGGTCAAGAACATTTGCTATTACTGTCCTTGTGGCTTCAATAAGCGCGATCCTTGCCATCATGAGGCTTTCATCGTCGGTCATAACCCTGCAAGTGTTATAGAAGACATGGAACAGCGAAGCCACTTCCAGCACATACCTGGTAATTCTTGTGGGTTCTATTGTCATGGCGGCACGGGTAATCTCCTCCGGCAGCTCGGCAAGCTTGCGCATTAGGTCCAGCTCGGCATCCTCCTTAAGCAGGGTAAGATTAATACCGTCAATGGTCGGAACCTGTATGCCCTCCTGTACAATCTGGTTCAGAATACTGCATATTCTTGCGTGGGCGTACTGGACATAGAATACCGGATTTTCACTGGACTTTTCCACCGCCAGATCCAGGTCAAAGTCGAGATGGGTATCGGCCGCACGAAGGTTGAAGAAAAACCTTGCCGCGTCCTTCCCAACTTCTTCTATAAGATCGGATAGGGTTATGGCCTGCCCCCTTCGTTTTGACATGCGCACCACTTCACCGTTCCGGAGCAGCCTTACCAGTTGCATAATCATTACATCCAGTTTATCGGGGTTTATTCCCAGCGCGGCAACGCCGCCCTTCATCCTTGCAACGTGACCGTGGTGGTCAGCACCCCAGATATTGATTACCCAGTCATAGCCCCTGGTAATAAACTTGTTCCTGTGGTAGGCGATATCCCCCGCAAAGTATGTAGGTATCCCGTTGCTTCTAACCAGCACCTCGTCCTTTTCCATACCGAACTCGGAAGCCTTGAACCAAATTGCTCCTTCCTGCTGGTATGTATGACCCTGTTCCGTCAGGTAGTCTATTGTTTTTTGTATTTCCTGGTTGTCATACAGGGACTGTTCGGAAAACCATACGTCAAACTCCACGCCAAAATCCGAAAGGTCTGTTTTTATCTTATCCAGATTTTTTTTGAGTGCGTACTCTGTAAAAAGCTCCTGCCTCTTACTGCTTTCCAGCTGCAGATGCTTATCACCGTCTTTTTCCTTAAGCTCCTTCATAAGGTCTATCAAATCTTCCCCCTGGTACCCGCCCTCGGGCACCTCGGCTTTTTGACCGAACAGCTGTAAGTATCTTGCTTCCAGGGATTTCCCGAACTTTTCTATCTGGTTACCGGCATCGTTAATATAAAACTCACGGGTTACCTCATAGCCGGCGGCTTCCAGTACTGCAGCAAGGGAATCCCCAAGGGCTGCACCCCTGGCATTACCCATGTGCATGGGACCGGTGGGGTTTGCACTTACAAATTCCACCATGGCCTTTTTGCCCTTGCCTACGTCTACCCTTCCGTAGTTTTCCTTTTGGTTATGTATTATCTCCACCGTTTTATACAGCCACAGATTATTCAGCTTGAAATTTATAAAACCGGGACCGGCAATTTCCATGCTTTCCACATAGGTACCCTCATAATCCGCATTTTCTACTATATCCCTTGCAATGGCCACCGGGTTTTTTTTGGCCTGCTTTGCCAGCACCATGGAAATGTTGGTCGAAAAATCTCCGTGCTCCCTCTCCCGCGGCGTCTCCACCTGTATCTCCGGGATGCTGTCTATATTGAGTACCCCTTTATTAATGCAGCCCTTAACAGACTCATTTACTATCTCCCTAATCTGCTCGGTTATCTTTTGAACCATGTTCACTTCGTATTACCTCCCCACAGTTGGAAGTTGATATCCTCCCAATCCGAATACATATATTATATATATTACTTCCCTGTTAATCAAGCCAATTATACCCTTGATTAACGTCTGCTGCCAGTATCAAACAACAGACCAGAACATTCTGCAGTCTTCGACATAATTTTTAAGCATTCCCTCATCGGTCATATAGGAAAGATAAGCAGCCAGGCATGACTGGTTCAGATAGTATTGATTCTGATTAAGCTTTAAGTCAAATTTCTCACAGATGCTTTCTCCAAGTTGTTCCCTTGTCATCGGTTTTACAAGTTCCCACCGTATAATATCGATTATCTCCCTGATAGTCCTTATATTTATCTCAACTATACCTGATATTTTATCGCTTAGACTGCCGTGGCAGGGAAGATAGTAGGAATAGCCGCTGTCCTTAAGCCTGACCAGGGTATCGATTGTATCGGCTATGTTTGTGAAGTATAACAGCTTGTATTTCTCCGCTATTTCAGCGGAAAAGTATGCGTCCGCCGTCATTAAGACCCCATCGGGAGTAGCCACCCCTATCTGGCCAGGGCTGTGACCCCTAAGGTCTACTATCTCAAGTTTTGCTGTGCCAATAACAAGTTCTCCCGGTTCGATTATTCTGTCCACCCCGGACTCTTTACCCATTAAAAACTTGTTCTGCAGTGCCTTCGGTGGATGTGCAGAATACAGGTAGAAGGGTTCCAGGTACGGATTCTTAATAATGGCGGCTTCTATATCGGTTGCCGCCACCTCTGCACCGGTCTTTTTTGTGAGATACCGGTTGCCGCCAAAATGATCGGCGTGGGAATGGGTGTTGATTATCATTTGAGCCATAAGCCCTTCGGATTCCAGGGCTTTGAATATTTTCCTGCCCCAGTCGTCGCCGTTACCGGTATCCACGATAATACACCTTTTTTCATCATATATGTATATGCCGGTATTGACTGGCCCCTTTATATAATAGGTATTGCCCTTTATTTTCTTTAGTAATTCCGCCATGGGTTACTCCTTTCGGATTTTGATTGCCGCCGACCGCTGTCTGCCGGACACCGGCCACGGGCCTATTCAGCGTTATATTAACGCGGTATTAACTTTCCAGGCACGTCTTTCCAGTGCCAGACTAATCAAATTGTCTAAAAGCTCGGGGTAAGGCAGCCCCGCCGCCTCCCACAGCTTTGGATACATGCTTATCTTGGTAAAACCAGGCATGGTGTTAATCTCGTTTATGTATACCTCATCGGTCTCCCTGTGCACAAAAAAATCCACCCTTGCAAGGCCGCTTCCGTATATGGCTTTGAAAGCCTTAACCGACATATCCCTTACCTTTTCGGCGGCTTTGTCCGAAATGCCTGCAGGGATTACAAGGCCGCTTTTACCGCCATCGAAATACTTGGCCTCATAGTCATAAAACTCATTGGAAGGCAAAATCTCCCCCACCACCGAGGCCCGGGGCCGGTCGTTTCCCAGCACCGAGCACTCAACCTCGTGTCCGTCTATAAACTCTTCCACAATTATCTTCCTGTCATATCTCGACGCCAAATCCAGTGCATGCAGGATTCCTTCCCTGTCCTTGGCCTTTGTTATACCCACACTTGAACCAAGATTTGCCGGCTTAACAAATACCGGATATTTAAACCTTTTTTCTATGGACGAAATACAGCCCTTCATATCGCTGTCAAGGTCTGCTTTCATAAACACCTTGTATTCGGCCTGTGTAAGTCCCGCCCTCTCGAAAACAAGTTTTGAATAGGTTTTATCCATTCCCAACGCGGAAGAAAGAACTCCACAGCCAACATAGGCAATTCCTGCCAGCTCGAAGAGCCCCTGTATTGTACCGTCTTCACCCATGGGCCCGTGCAATACAGGGAACGCAACGTCTATATGCTCGCCGGGAGAAGTGCGCCCCGATCCCAGAAAGCTGTATTTGCTGTCGTCAAGGTTCACTGCGTGCTGCTCCCATTCTCCGGCAATTATTTTTTCCACCGGACCGTCATAGTGTTTCCATGCACCCTGCCTGGTGATGCCTATCATTATTATCTCGTATTTCTCTCTGTCCAGGGCATTTATTATTGATGTGGATGACATGAGGGACACTTCATGTTCCCCCGACTGGCCTCCAAATATTACAGCAATCCTTATTTTCCCATTCAATAATATACCACTCCTTCAACGGCTTTTTTGCCCTCCTTATTATTCATATTCTACCCCTATTTCATTTATTATTCAACTTTAATAACAGGTGGTATACAAGCCATAAAAAGCCAGGGGATCTCTCCCCTGGTTTTTTGCTTTATTTCATTACTTTTCTTTCCGCTATTTCAATGGCCTTTGTCACTATATTCCCGCAGTCCCTGGATGTTACCGAGCCCCATCCTTCGCTCTTAACCTTGTTATACACTCCCAGTTCCCTGGCGATTTCTTCCTTAAGGTTTTCGGACATAACACCTCTTCTTGCCATTTGAAAACCTCCCTCGCTTTATATCGAAGACCGGTTTACCCTAATTCGCCGACCTTCGAAACTTTGCAGTAATATTTTTTGCAAAAATAATTTATTTATTAGTGTCAATTTATTGACCATAAGCCTTGTTAATTTTTTGAATTTTTTACTGTTCTGCTAAATGGTCAAAACACCGTTTTCACTTTTCAGGAGCTTCAGAATTCTCTCTTCCCTTCCGGTCAGCGCATTTATATAAACCAGGAAATCGTCCCCTTCAAAGTCGCCCCTGAATTCATAGCAAAGGACTTCTTCCTTGTTTTCCAGTGGTATCAGGGTAAGCTGTACCGGCTTTTCAATGTCCAAGCTAATGCTTATCCTCCCCCTCGCCTGGTCAGCTGTCAGCTTCGGCTCCGGGATATCCCTTTCATGATGGGCCTTCAGGTAGCCCTCCGCTTCGTATCCCACTATCTGTCCGTTGTCCAGTGCCACCTTCACCTTGATGAGGTCTGTGTAGGCAACAACTTGGTCATCAAGGTATGCAAAATTTATCACCGATATATTGTCATTTCTCATTGAATAGGTGGGCACCATATTTTTGTAACCGTTCTTTTCCAAAAACTCTTTAGCGGTATCCACCGCCTTATCCGGCGTAATGTCAGCGCTGCCCGGATCCCGCTGGTTAAGCATCCATACCACATGCCCGCCTTTTCGGCTGATGTCTATATAAATACTGTTGTCATCGGAGGTATGCACCTCAAGTCCGTAGGTCTTAATATCACCGTTACCGTTGCTTAACTTGTTAATTTTTTCAATTTCTATCCCTTTCAGAAAATTCCTCGCCACATCCACCGCTTTGTCATAGTCAATGTTTTCCCCGGTGAGACCCTTAGGTGTTATATCCTGTATGTGCTCCGAAAACGGGCCGTCATATATAAGAGTCGGATAATCCACCATCTGCTGTTCAATCCTGGTCAATTCACGTTCCGGCAGCCTGTCGGAGGCCCTGGCAAACAAATAATTGCCTTTACGGGCCAGGCCCGCCAGGTTAATGTTCTTTCCCTGTATCTCATTCCTTAACTTCTGCAGCTCCACCGTCAGATACCCCGCGTAGGTATGAAGCTGCTCCAGGTTGGTCCTGTCCTCCGCAGAAACGGGGGCACCGTCGGCATTTTTCCTGGTAAGACTGTAACCGTAATCCCCCACCTGGGTCAGAAACTTCGAGGTATTGCTGAGGGTGA
>CAZGUG010000055.1:0-12513 GCA_964529035.1 uncultured Clostridium sp. | reverse complement strand
TATTAAGGGTATCCAAGCTTTCTCTCCTCTCCAACTGTTAAAAACGGGATTATATATTTGAAGGCTTAAGTAATGCAACAATATGGCAGATATATCCATGTAAGGCACAGTCGGCCGGTAATCAATCCACCGTGTAAAACCAATTTCCAGGTTACAACAACAATCCGGTTGAATATTATAACAATATATTGATTAAGGGGAGATTTCTATGTATTTTCGTAAAGAGGACATGAACCGCGAATTGCTGCTGGGTGCCCTTGACGAGATGAAATTCTGGGGCAGGATAGTGTTTGAGCACCTTAAATTCCACAGGCAGGCGGTGGACCCGGGAAATGAAAGGGCCTTCCGCACAATAGACCGGTATGGAACCGAGGTCGAGAAATTTTATAACGCCTGCATCTTCCCAGTCATTCCGGAATCCGCTACAAGCCAGATGCTGTTCCAGCTAACCGAACAAACACTGAATACGGTAATACCCGCCAAAAACTTCAAGAGTTTTTTACAGAAAGAAATTGCAGACTGCCGCATACTGTCACTGATTGATCCCGACCTTGCCGGTCATTTGGTTAGGGAGACCGACTATTTCATAGGGCAGTTACGCTATTCAAGGGGCGAGCCCACCCCTACCAGGGCAGTACTAGGTATACCCGACGGTACAAAACGGGCACTGACGGTTCCAAGACGAATACTTCCCACCTTAAGGGGTAATACACTCTTTACCAGTGCCGTCGAGAACATCATGTTTTTCTCAAGAATCCAGGGGGAACATGCCCGCCACGTCACACTTGTGACCAGGCCGGTGATACAGGAGGATATCAGGCTACAGGCCGAGGAGTTCGAAAAATTGATGTTTGCCAATATTGAAAAGGCTGAAAATGTTGAAAACACCGGCTCCGGGTTCAACCAGCTGGTAAGTGAAACTTCCAAACTGGCGGCCGAGTTTAGAGACTTTTCGTTCTTTGTAAACGATGCCCTCCACGAGTGTGCCGTTCCCACAGGCAGGGTCAATGCATGGCCTCTGCTGGCGGATCATATTGCCAGGGAATCCCAGTACTTCGTTGACGTGATGAACAGGATATCCGGCAAAGCCCCGGCTCCTCCGCCGAACGCACCCTATTATCCTTATATAATCTGATCTTGGCCAAACACAAAAAAAGTTCCGCCGAAGTGTAATAACATTTCGGCGGAACAACACAGCTTATTGGGTCATAAAAAGCTTGATATCATCCTCAACGGTGCCGATACCGGCAATTCCGAATTTCTCCACCAGTACCTTGGCTACATTCGGAGACAGGAAAGCAGGCAGCGTCGGGCCGAGATGAATATTTTTCACGCCCAGGTAAAGCAGGGCCAATAGCACTATTACGGCCTTCTGCTCGTACCAGGCGATGTTGAAGGCAATGGGCAGCTTGTTTATATCGTCAAGGCCGAATACCTCCTTCAGCTTGATAGCAATGACCGCCAAAGAATAGGAGTCGTTGCACTGGCCGGCGTCAAGCACTCTCGGAATTCCGTCGATATCGCCCAGCCCAAGCTTATTATAACGATATTTTGCACAGCCGGCCGTCAGGATAACGGTGTCATCCGAGAGCTTTTTGGCAAACTCTGTATAATACTCCCTGGATTTCATCCTGCCGTCACAACCTGCCATAACAAAGAATTTCCTGATTGCACCGGATTTCACCGCATCCACTACCTTATCCGCCAGCGCCATCACCTGATTGTGGGCGAAGCCGCCTACAATACTGCCAGTCTCGATTTCCTCGGGTGCAGGAAGCGTTTTTGCCAGTTCAATAATTTCAGAAAAATCCTTTTTTCCGTTTGCATCCGGCTCTATATGCTTGCAGCCGGGGTAACCGGTTGCACCGGTTGTAAAGATTCTGGCCCTGACCTCTTCGCTTCTCGGGGGAACAATGCAGTTCGTAGTGAACAAAATAGGGCCGTGGAAGGCTTCGAACTCGCCGACCTGCTTCCACCAGGCGTTGCCGTAGTTGCCTGCAAAGTTTTCATATTTTTTAAAGGCGGGATAATAATGGGCCGGCAGCATCTCGCCGTGTGTGTATACATCCACGCCGGTTTCCCTGGTCTGTTCCAACAGCTGCTCAAGGTCGGTAAGGTCATGGCCCGATATAAGAATGGCAGGGTTCTTTCTGACGCCTATATTGACCTTGGTAATTTCCGGATTGCCGAACCTGGTGGTATGAGCCTCGTCAAGCAGTGCCATAACCTTCACGCCGTATTCGCCGGTTTCCAAAGTCAGTGCTACCAAATCATCCGCAGTACGAGAGTCGTCCAGGGTTGCTGCAAGTGCTTGGTATATGAAACGGTTAATATCAAGGTCTTCCCTGCCCATGTTCTTTGCATGCTCGGCATAGGCTGCCATGCCCTTTAGCCCGTATATGATCATTTCACGCAAGGAGCGTACATCCTCATCCTCCGTGGCCAGTACGCCTGCCAAAGCAGCTTTTTCCAGCATGGACTCCCTGGAATCCGCAGTAAAGGTTGCGGCATCGTGTAAATCGTCCGCCGAAACGGATTTTCTTAGTTCATCCCTTAGTGCAAGCATTTTCCTGACCTGATTTTCTATTGACCCGTCATCAAAATTTGCGTTGGTGATGGTCATGAACAAACTGCTGAGCACCTCGTAGTTGGTCCGGTCATGCTTTTTAATGTCGACCTTGCCCTTTACTACAATATCCGAGATGCCCTTCAGCGTATAAATCAGAAGGTCCTGAAGCTTGGAGACTTCCTCATTTTTCCCGCATACGCCCTTGATGGTACAGCCTGTGTTTTTTGCCGCCTCCTGGCATTGGTAACAAAACATACTCATTTTAATTCCTCCCTTTACATAATTCAATTTATATTAAAGCTATTGTTCTGCCAAAGTCTACGGCCGATTTTTGTGCATCGGCATCGGGGTTCCACTGGTTTTTAAAACCCTCACCGGCCACTTCAAAGCCTGCATCTTTCATTAATTCGTTTATGACCTTTACCGATTCGCCGCTCCAGCCGTAACAGCCGAATGCAGCAGCCTTTTTATTTTTAAATCTCATCTCTTTCATCAGGTGGATAAAACCGGCCACCGAATGCAGGATGCTGTTTGACATGGTAGGTGACCCCATAACAACGGTTTTGGATTTAAACACCTCCGTTATCAGGTCGTTTTCATCGCTCTTGGCCAGGTTGAATACTTTGACAACCACCTCCGGGTCCGCCAGGCCGATTCCTTCCGATATCTTCTCGGCCAGCGTCCTGGTGCCGTTCCACATGGTATCATAAATGATGGTTATTTGATTCTCCCGGTAATCGTTTGCCCACCGGGAATATTTTTCGACAATTTGCATCGGGTTTTCTCTCCATATAACCCCGTGGCTTGTTGCAATCATATCAATCTGCAGATTTAAGGACATAACTTCATCAAGTTTCTTTTTTAAAATTTTGCTGAAGGGCGTTAAAATATTGGCATAATACTTAATGGACTCGTTAAACAAGTCACACTGGTCCACCAGGTCGTTAAACAGCATTTCGGTTGCATAGTGCTGTCCAAAGGCGTCATTGCTGAACAGAATATTGTCCCTGGTAAGATACGCCGCCATGCTGTCCGGCCAGTGCAGCATCGCCATTTCGACAAACACCAGCTCCTTTCCGTTCCCTATGTCCAATCTGTCCCCGGTCTTAACCACCCTGAAATTCCAGTCCTGGTGGTACTGCCCCTTCAAGGATTTAACAGCATTTGCCGTACAATAAATCGGTTTGTCGGGGATATGCTTCATCAAAGCCGGGAGTGCGCCGCTGTGGTCAACTTCCCCGTGGTTTGCAACAATGTAGTCAATTTTGCTTAAATCAATCTCCCTGGCCAGATTCTCAACGAACTCTTCTGCAAAGGGGGCCCAAACCGTATCAATCAGAACGGTTTTTTCTTCCTCTATCAGGTAAGAGTTGTATGTTGAGCCTTTATGGGTAGAATACTCTTCCCCGTGGAACTTTTTGAGTTCCCAGTCAACCTTGCCTACCCAAGATACGTTGTTTTTCACTTTCTTTTTCATCTATGACCTTCTCCTTTCGTTTGGCGGCTGCTCTGGACATCCTTAAAACAGCCAGTCCCGGGCCATCATCAGGCCCTATTCAAAATATACCTAGAATAACAGCCAAATAAACATCTGAAACTGAAAATTGTTTTTACATCCAGGCGGACAACCCGTGAAAAGCTTCTTGCATATCTTTCTGCAGAGGCACAAAAAGCCCAAAGCGGCAGCTTCAGTATACCGTTTAACCGCCAGGGGCTTGCAGATTACCTCAATGTTGACCGCAGTGCCATGTCATCCGAGCTGAGCAAACTAAGGGATGACGGTATCCTGAGGTTCAAGAAAAACAGGTTTGAGTTTCTGAAGACGCATTAAACGGGATAGCTGAACATAAAAGAAGCCACCAGTCTTTTGAATGCAGCTGGCTATACCCATTTTGGCAGCAAACTGTCAGACCTTGTGGTTAAGTTCTGCTTTGAACGTAAAATATATGATATCAATGATGTCAACCCGACCCTTGAATACTTCAGCCTTAAACCCTTGGCGGGAGCTGTTGAATAGCTGCCTAATATTCGGGATAAAGCCCTGCGTGCTTACGAATACAGTTGCGAGATATGCGGCTTCAACGTCAGGCAATCTGGTTGCTGTAGAAGCCGCACATATGGATTTGAAAACAAGAAGCGGGACAAAGGATGTTGTTTGTCCCGCCTTTTTATTACCCGATTTCTTCCACCTTTACGTCAAAGTCTCTGCCGTCTATTTTAAGTTTGAGGAATCTGGTTGATACTATTCTGGTGGGCCTGCCGCCGTTTTCTGGCCGGTCTGCGGCCTGGCACCGCTTTTTAATGTCAGATATTTTATTCTCCATTTCCCGCAGCAGCTGCCCGGCCTGGTGCGCCGTCACCCTGGTAAATCTTACTTTGTCCCCCGGTTTTGCCTGGGCTATTTTGGGCAGATCCGCCGAAACCACGTTGGCAATCTTGGTGTAGCCCCCGGTGGTCTGCCGATCGGCCAGCATTATTATGGGCTGTCCATGACCGGGTACCTGAACGGCACCCATGGCTATACCATCCGAAATGATATCCCCGCCGTTAAGATGCCGGATTTTTTCGCCGTCCAGTCTGTATCCCATTCGGTCACATTGGTTTGTAACGGTATACAGTCCGGACAGGAAGGTCTTTATCCCCTCCGGCGTAAAACAGTCGTCCTGGGGGCCCATTGTAACCCTTAATTCAATTCCCCCGGAATATTTGGGTATATACTCCTTTGACACCTTTTTGTTCCGCCGTTTGGCAGGAGAATAATCGGGTACTGCAACCTCAAGCACATCCCCTGCCCTGAGTGCCCTGCCCTTGTACCCCCCTATGTTTCCCCTGGTATAAGTGGACCTGCTGCCCATAATCAAAGGAACATCTATTCCTCCCAAAAAGGCTATATAGCTTCTGCATCCGGTTTTAAGCACTCCGAATGCAAGCGTATCGCCTTTTTGCACAATGACGCTTTCCCACATGGGGATGGCAGTTTTGTTAACTGCGGGCGAAAGATCGCCGCCGGTTACAGCGATTACCATCTGATCAAGGAATTCAATCTCAGGACCCAGTATTGTAACTTCCAGCCCGGCATGGGTCTGTGGGTTGCCCACCAATAGATTGCCCAATCTATAGGACAGGCTGTCCATTACACCCGAAACCGGAACCCCGAACTGCTGGTACCCGTGCCGTCCGCTGTCCTGAACCAGTGTCAAAAGCCCCGGCTTAACAATCTTAATTTTGCCCATCTCTGCACCCGCCTCCCTTCCATGGGTGAGTCCGGTATTGGTAGGTGCCGTTATCAATCTCAGCCTGAATTCTTTGGTACTCCTTCCGGTCTATGGCGATAAAACGAATGTAGTTTCCCGCCTTGAGCAGGATGGGTTTTTCCCTGAAGGGATGGTACAGCTTTAACGGCGTCCTGCCTATAAGCTGCCATCCTCCCGGGCTTTCTATGGGATAAATCCCGGTCTGGGCAGCGGCGATGCCCACCGTGCCCGCATGAATTTTGGTCCGGGGGGTGGCCAGCCTGGGTGTTGCGATTCTTTCATCCATACCCCCAAGATAGGGAAACCCCGGGGTGAAACCAAGCATGTATATTAGATAATCTTTGGAAGTGTGTATCCCTATCACCTGCTCCACCGTTAATCCGTTGTGTTTGGCCACATTTTCAATATCGGGGCCGTACTTGCCTCCGTACAGCGTAGGTATTTCATATACCCGGGGCGCCGGCAGCTCTATGTTTTCCAGCTCGTTTTCCAGCGCCTTCAATTTTTGAACCAGGATGTCGTATTCAATGGCCATAGGGTTATAGTGTACCATCAGTGACCGGTAGGTGGGTACTATTTCGGTTATACCGTCAATTTTACCGTTTTCAATGGCATAGCCCATCGACCTTATTTTTCTGTTAATATCCTCGGATATGGAGTTGCCAAATTCCATCACCAATGCACTGTCCCCGGCAACCAGGTACTTTGTTTCGGCATACATTGCTCTATCCCCTGTCATGCGCTAGGGTAACAGCTGTGCCATGTTCCCCAGCGATAGTATACCGGAGTATCCGGCCAGCACTACTATGATTAACCCGAAAACCAACAGCCATGTGGGATGCTTGTAGTCGCCGACAATGTCTTTTCGCTTGCTGGCTAAGAGCATTGTACCCAGGGTTACCGGCAGGATAAGTCCGTTGAGCGACCCGGCCAGTATAAGCAGCTTTGCAGGACTGCCCACCAGTACCATTATAAGGGTGGAGGCGAGAATAAAGGCCGTTATAAAATATTTCTCATGCTTGGCTATGGCCGAATGCAGCGTCTTCAAAAATGATACCGATGTATAGGCGGCCCCTATGACCGAAGTGATACCCGCTGCCCACAGGACTATTCCGAAGAAACGGTATCCCAGCATTCCGGCGCCGTGCTGGAATGCCGAGGCCGCCGGGTTTGTGGGGTCCAGGGAAAAACCCTTGCTGACAACGCCCAGAATGGCAAGGAAAAGCAGTATACGCATGATCAGGGCTATTATGATGCCGTTTGCCGAACTCCTGGTAAAATGCTTCAGGTTTTCCTTACCGGTTATTCCCGCGTCAATAAGCCTGTGGCCGCCGGCGAAGGTTATGTATCCCCCTACAGTGCCGCCTAAAAGCGTAATGATGGGGAATATAAGTGCGTTCGGGTTTTCGGGCGCGACACTTCTGAACACCGCTTCTCCTACCGGTGGCTTGGTGGTTATTGCGACATAGGCTACTATTATTATCATCAGTCCGCCCAGTATTTTTGTCACCCGGTCCATTACCGGCCCTGCATCCTTTGACAGGAAGATAAGGATACCGATTATACAGCTTATTACAGCTCCAATATTAAGGTCAAACCCCAGCAGCGCGTTTGCCCCCAGGGCAGCCCCGCCAATATTTCCTATATTGAAGGCAAGCCCGCCCAGTGCCACAAGGATCGCCAAAAAATGCCCAAGCCCCGGCAGTACCTTGTTGGCAATGTCCTGGCCCCTCATGCCGGTTATGCCTATTATACGCCACACGTTGAGCTGGGCACCCAGCGCAAGAAGAACCGAAACCACTATTACAAAGGCAAAGTTTGCAGCAAACTGTTCGGTAAAGGCGGCGGTTTGGGTCAAAAACCCCGGGCCTATTGCGGAAGTGGCCATTATGAAAGCTGCACCCAGCAGCGCGCTGGCGTTTCTCTTGAGTATGTCTGATCCTTTGTTTTTAGCCGAACCCATATTACTCACTCCTCTACTTAATAAAATTGGAAAGGGCGGTTACTTCAACACCTTCCCGTTTAAGCTCGCTTCTAATTCTTTTTACGAATTCCACAGCTTCAGGTGTATCACCGTGTACGCATATTGTCTGTGCCTTTATGTCAATATCCTCTCCGTTTACCGACCTTATCTTTCCTTCTCTGACCATTCTTATCACCCTGTGTATTACAAGCTCTGTATCATGGATGACTGCGCCCTCAAGTTTTCTTGACACCAGCGACCCGTCCGAATTGTATGCCCTGTCAGCGAATACTTCGCTGGCATTTTTAAGCCCCACTTTCCGGGCCGCCCTCAGCATTTGGCTGTTGGCAAGTCCCACCAGTATTATACGGCTGTCCACTTGGCAGACCGCTTCCGCCAGCGCCATCGCAAGGTCAAAGTCCCTGGCCGCCATATTGTACAGCGCTCCGTGGGCCTTTACATGCTGTATCCTGGTGTTGTTTGCCGTGGCAAAGGCAGCCAGCGCTCCCAGTTGGTACTGTACATAGGCCTTTACTTCCCCCGGGGTGACAGCCATATTCCTTCTGCCAAAGCCAAGCAGGTCGGGAAAACCGGGATGGGCACCTATGGCCGTGTTCTCTTTGATGGCTGTTTTTATGGTTTGGTCCATTATAAGAGGGTCCCCCGCATGCCAGCCGCAGGCAATATTGGCCGATGTGGTGTGTTTTATTATCTCCCGGTCCATTCCAAGGCTGTAGCTGCCAAAGCCCTCGCCGAGGTCGCTGTTCAAATCCACCCTGTATATTTCTATCACCTCCCCCTTTCCAAAAAGAATGTTGTTCCAAAGATATACTTTAAATATTTTTTTACCAGTATACTTATGCCGGTACCGTACATAAAATGCCAAGCTTAAACCTGGCGTGTAAATCCCTTGTGCATACATTTAATCTTTAGCTTCTGCCTCCTTTGCCGATTCCTGACTGCTGCATAAAATTACGACCAGTACGACAAATCCGTTCACCTACGTTGCAGCTTTTTTCTTCGAAACTGGCAGAGCACAGCCGCGCCGGCAAGGACAAAGCCTATTATATCGGTTGTAAGGCCGGGCTTTATCATCAAAAGACCGCTGGCAAGTAGCAGTATCCTTTCCAATATGCTGTCATCCGTAATGAAGTAATTCATGGTGGAGCCGGCCACGAATGCAATACCAATTATTGAAGTCGCCAGTAAGCTGACAATCCCCCCCAGGGTTATATCCTGCAGCAAAAGCTGCGGCGAATATACGAACATATAGGGAAGTATGAAAGCCGCAATGGCCAGCTTTGTAGCCGTCAGGCCCGTCTTTGCGGGGCTTGCCCCGGCTATTCCCGCACCGGTAAATGCCGCAAGGCATACCGGCGGCGTTATGTCCGCCATAATTCCGAAATAGAATACAAACATGTGGGCAGCTATGGGCAGTATGCCAAGCTTCACCAGGGCCGGTGCAACAATGGTGGAGGTAACTATGTAATTGGCGGTAGTGGGAAGCCCCATACCCAGTATCAGCGAGCCAATCATGGCAAACACCAGGGTCAGCAAAACGTTTCCCCCGGCCAGTTCAACCAGGTTGTTGGAAATATTCAGCCCCAGGCCGGTAAGGGACGATGTGCCTATGACAAACCCCACGATGGCGCAGGCTATTGCCACACCCAGGGCAGACCTTGCACCCGCCTCCAAGGCGGCCAATATCCTGTAAGGGTTCATCCTGGTCTCTTTACGAAGGCAGCTTATCGCAATTACGCTTAGTGTCCCCCAAAAGGCCGAGAACACCGGTGTCCGGCCGGTGACCAGTAAGAAGACTACAATTACAAGCGGGATAACCAGATGCCCCTTGGTCATCATTACAGTTTTAAACTCCGGTATTATTTCCCTTGGCAGCCCCTTTAGCTTCTCCTTTTTTGCCACAAGATGAACGCTCATAAATATTCCGAAATAGTACAAAACAGCAGGCACCAAGGCTGCCTTAATAATCCATGTATACGAGACCCCGAGGAACTCCGCCATAATAAAGGCAGCCGCTCCCATTACCGGAGGCATTATCTGTCCCCCCGTAGACGCAGCAGCCTCAACGGCACCGGCAAAGTACGGCCTGTACCCCACCTTCTTCATAAGGGGTATGGTAAAGGCCCCGGTGGTGGCGGTGTTTGCAATGGAGCTTCCGTTTATGGTTCCCAGAAGGCCGCTGGCAAATATGGCCACCTTTGCCGGCCCGCCGGTCATCCTGCCCGCTGCGCTTAGGGCAAGGTCGTTGAAAAACTGCGCTCCCCCCGATTCGTTCAGGAATGCACCGAACAGTATAAATAGAAACACAAAGGTGGCGGAAACCCCTAGGGCGGTCCCGTATATTCCCTCCGGAACCAGGTACATATGCTGAACTATTCTCTCTATGGCAAAACCCCTGTGCATGAAAAGCCCCGGTGCATACCTTCCGAAGTAACAGTACAACAGAAAAACAGAAGCCAGTATCGGCAGCCCGTACCCCAGCACCCTTCTTCCGGCTTCCAGCACAAGAAGGACGGCCGCAATCCCAAGCACGTATTCAACACCTGTAACCTTGGCTCCACGGGATACAATGGCATTGAAATTGACTACCAGGTAACCGTTTATAACAAGGCTTGCCGCAGCAAACAGAACATCCATTACCGAAAACCTGTCCCTGGGAGATTTTTTTCTGAACGGATAGAGAAGAAATATAGCAACCATTGTAAACCCCAGGTGATAGGTCCTTTGGATATTGGTGGTCATAAGCCCGTATGTGGAGGTATACAGCTGAAACAGCGACATAATAATAAGCCATACGCTTAACAGCCTTCCTCTACAGCCCGGCATGCTGCTGCGAAATCTCGATTCGGCATCATACTTCCTGACCAGGTCTTCCGCCTTCGCCCTGTCTGTGGCAAATTCCAACCCATTCTCATCTGCAGCCATTTTTCACTCACATCCTCGTAATGCAAGATTGTCCGCTGCGGCGCAGCACTGAATATACCCCGCAGCGGTTTTATACCGGTTTTGGTGGGTTTAATTGCCCGGAGGCAGTTTGGCACCCATCTCTTTATAGTATTCAAGTGCTCCCGGATGTATTGGAATGGCAATCTTTTCGACATTCTCCAGCGACATGTTTTCCATGGTCTGCCTTACCGCCAGCAGGTCCTCCTTGTGCTCAAACAGGGTTTTAACCATCTGGTATGCAATATCCTCAGGCAGGTCCTCGCGGCAGGACAGCGTATTGAAGGCCGAATAGGTATGGACGGGATTGGGCTGGTTCTGGTAGTAATTGGCCGGGATTGTGAACTGTACCCAGGTATTGTTCACCTCGAATATCCTGTCAAAAACATCGTCCGGCACATCCAGGAAATCCACCAGGTCGAGGGCGGTCAGCTCGACTATGGAAGACATCCCCAGTGAGCCCACCAGGATGGCTGCGTCTATCTGCTTATCCTGAAAGGCCTTGGCGGTGTCGCCGGTTCCCAGCATAAAGGCCTTTATATCCTGGTCGGCATCCATTCCAAGGACCGAAAAAAGCTCTCTGGAGGTGCTTTCGGTTCCGCTTCCGACGGCGCCTATAGAAACGCGCTTACCCCTCATACCCTCAAGGGTCGTTATACCCGAGCCCTTGGCCACCAATATATTGGTGGGCTCCGGGTAAAGCGGCAGCAGTCCCCTCAGCCATGTCTGGGGATCGCCCTCCCAGTCGGCCACCCCGTTGTATGCAAGAACGTATTTTGTATCGGTAAACCCAACCTCCGACTGGTTGTCGGCCATCAGCTGTATATTCTGGTTGGTACCCCCGGTTGACTGCACACTTGCATGAACGTTGGGGATATTGTCGGTCCATATCTTGGCCATCGCGCCCCCCAACGGGTAATAGGACCCGCCGGTTGTCCCGGTACCCATCGTTATGAATATGATTTCAGACTCCGGAGCTTCGGTGCTCTCTCCCCCGGTTCCCGTGCTGCCGGAACAGCCCGCAGCAAGAACCAGAAGCACCGTCATTAATAGCGCCACTGCAGCTAAATGGTTCTTTTTCAATTTGAATTCCTCCCCTTCATATTCTTAATTATCCGATAAAGTACTCTTATCTCTTTATATGCATAAAAAGCCGGTAATAGTACAAGCAGCCGGACATTCTACTGAAAATCCGGATAAAACGGCCTACAGCAATCAGTACATCTGGCTAATCCCACACTATTATGAACAAATTATACATAGCCTTTGCTTTAATCAACTCGCCAGGCCTGGCACAACCGGTATTGTAGTGGGAACGCTCTTTCCAGCCCGGAAATAATATTTAAACATCAAATAATCCACAAGATCCCAGTATGTATCACTAATATCATCGGCATCGGCCGTCCCTGCCACACCTGAAAATACGCTGTGATTGATGAGAGAAGTCCAGAATCTGGCTGAAAATAACCCGGCCGATGTAGGACAGGGCATTACAATCATACCGGATTTTGAAATGGGTGACGGTTTTGACAGCTATACTCCCCTTCTGACGGCCCAGATCAGGAGAGATAAGGGAAGCCACATAGACACTTCTGGTTTCAGGGTTATAATCGACGGTATTGTGTACGATCCGGATTATGACGACGAAACCGGGACATTATCCCTGCAGGTACCCGAACCCTTGTTAGAAAAATTCCACGTTGTTACCTGTTTTTTGCAAGCCAAAATTCCTCACTTTTGCAGAACTTTTTCCCCAGGCACCG
>CAZGUG010000054.1:0-12920 GCA_964529035.1 uncultured Clostridium sp. | reverse complement strand
CAAAAAAAAGAGCCCTATGACGACAACGGTCACGGCACCCATGTGGCCGGGGATATAGCCTCCGATGGGACCCGGTCGGATTATCGGTACAAAGGACCGGCACCCGAAGCTGACCTTGTAGGTATAAAGGTGCTCAATTCACTTGGCAGCGGCAGCCTTTCCACCGTAATAAAGGGCATTGAATGGTGCATCGATAACAAGGATACTTACGGCATCCGTATTTTGAATTTGTCCCTTGGAAGCGAGGCCACCCTCCCTTACAAAAACGACCCGGTATGCCAGGCGGTTGAGAAAGCATGGCAGGCCGGGCTTGTGGTATGCGCAGCAGCGGGTAACAGCGGACCTGAGGAGCGTACCATTAACTCTCCCGGTATTCACCCGGGCATAATAACGGTGGGAGCACTCAACAACATAGACCCGGAAAGCCCGGAGGGCAGCGTTGTAGCCGACTTTTCCAGCCGGGGTCCCACCGGCGACGGCCTTGCAAAGCCCGATGTGCTGGCACCGGGGGTCGGAATAGTATCGCTGCGCTCGCCCAAATCAACGGTGGATAAACAGAGAAAGGACACCCGCACCGAAGAATGGTACACCACCCTTTCGGGCACCTCCATGGCAACACCCATATGCGCCGGTATAGCTGCCCAGATGCTGCAGGTAAACCCCTCTCTCACACCCGACCAGGTAAAGGCAAGGCTTAAAAAAACAGCAAAGGCGTATCCGGACCTGGATAGCAATTCACAGGGCGCCGGGCTTATAAACGCGCGGGATGCCGTAAAAACCAAATAAGAAACAAATTACCTTCCCGCACTGACGGTGCTGAACACAACCGGTATTATTACAAGGGTCAGCAGCGTGGATACCATTAACCCGCTCATCAGAGCCACCGCCATAGGGGTGAACAATTCACTGCCGGAAAACACAAGGGGTATAAGGCCCACAACGGTGGTAGCAGTGGTAAGCATAATAGGCCTGAACCTTTTGCCAACCGCTTCAATACACGCTTCATCCACCGGTTTACCCAGCTTTATGCCCCTGTTTATATAATCCAGAAGCACTATGGCGTTGTTTACAACTATTCCCAGAAGGCTGACCATCCCTAAAAGTGCGGTAAAGGACAGAGGCTGGCGGAACACGAAAAGCCCCAGCACCGAGCCTATAACCGACAACGGTATTGTAAACAGTATAACAAGAGGTTGTATAAATGAATAAAACTGTACAAGCAGTATCCCGTATATCAAAAGCAGGGCGAATACCGCTGAGATGCCGATATCTCCGAAATATTCCCCTATCTTTCTTCTTTCACCGTCAAATACTATGTTTACTCCCCGAAGGTCCATGCCCTCCATCTCCCGGGCAAAAATCTGTTCTATTATTACAGCGCTGAATCCCTGCTTTACACCGCCTGTAACCATAACCGCCATGTCCCTGTCATATTTTTTTATACTGGGCACTGCGGGCACAAGGTTTATCCGGGCGATTTCCTTTAACAGAACCTTCCTCCCGGTAACCGAAGATTTAATGTACAGGTTTTCAAGATCTTCCTTTGAGCCTATGTTACCCTTCACAAGGATATCGTACTCTTCCCCTTCTTCCCTGAATACCGACGCCCTTCGGCCCCTTAAGGCTATGCTTACCTCCCTTTGGACGTCATATCCTGAAACACCTAAACTGCCCGCCTTGTCAACATCCACTTCAACACCAAACTCGTATTGTTGAGCCGCCAAATCATCGTCCACGTTCACTGTACCCTTTATACTGCCTAGCATATCCCTCACATCTCCCGCCACCTCTGCAAGCCGTTCCGGGTCATCCCCCGTTATCCGTACCCTTATGGGAAAACCTATGGGTTCACCCAGCTCCAACTGCTTGACCGCGGCAGTGCCGCCGATAACGCGTGTATCCAAAACCCCCTGAAGATAGTCGACAAAACCTGAATTTGTTTTAAACCTCCCACCTTTTCCAAGGTCAAGCCTTACCATTATCTGTGCCAGGTCCTGAGAACTGGTGTAAACCGACATGGTATTGTAGAACTTGGGCAGCCCGCCCCCGGTCACAGCTGTATGGCTTATCACCTCCGGCTGTGCATTAAGTATTTCACACACCGCATCCGCCACCCTGCCGGTCCTTTTTACGTCTTCCCGCTGTTCGGCCTTAACGTCTATATACACCATATTGGTGTCCGCCTTGGGAAAAAACTGAAGCCCAAGCTGCGCGGCCATAAATATCACCATGACAAGCACCGACACAATTCCCAGTGCCAAAGCGCCCCGCCTTTTTAATAATATTTTCAGCATTTGTTCAAACCACTGCCTCAGCCGGGGAAGCATTTCCCTGTTATCGCTTTTCTTAAAAAAAGAATAGGCAATGGTCGGTGTGACAAACAGCGCCACCAGGTAGGAGGCCAACAGCGATATAATCACTATCTGCGGAATGCTTCTTATGTATTCCCCGGCCACCGATGGCAGCATTATAAGCGGAATAAAGGCGCCGATAGTGGTAAGGGTGGAAGTTAGTACCGGTACCGATACTTCCTTGACCCCTTCCACGCAGGCAGACATTCTGTGCTGGCCGCTGTCTATCCTTACCTGTATGGCATCGGTCACAACTATGGCGTTGTCTACAAGCATACCCAGGGCTATTATAAGCGCGGATATGGATATCTGGTGTATCTTGATACTTAAGACCTTCATAACTGAAAATGCAATAAGTATCGAAAGAGGTATTGCCGCCGAAACCGTCACCGCATTCCTGAAACCCATACCCAGAAATACCACGACAATTACAAACATAATACCCGTAAGCAGGTTTCCGGAAAAATCGCCTACCGCCTTGCCCACATCCTCTGGCTGGTACAGCACCCGTTCCAGAAGAATGCCCTCCGGCAGGTCCCCTTTCAGTATCTTAATTTTTCTTTCCACTTCCCGGCCTGTTATCAGGATATTGCTGTTATCCTTGAAATACCCGGCCAGCAGTACTGCTCTGCTGCCGTTCCTTTTTACCGTAAGATTGGTATCCAGCGGTTGCATGGAAATATGGGAAATATCTTTAAGCCTTGCAACCGACCCGCTGTCCGCCGACACACCTATCACTGTGCCGCCGATATCTTCTAGAGACGAATAGGTGCCGGGTATTCTGACATTTATTTTGGTATCCCCGTCGTCTATCTGCCCCGAAGGTATCTCTGTATTCTGTAAACCAATTATAGCCGATATTTCCTCCATTGACAGGTTGTAAAACCCGAGCCGGGCAGTATCCACCTCCACCCTTACCTGGCTTTCCTGCTTCCCCACAATGTCAATCCGGGATATTCCCGGCACCTTCAAAAGTTCTTTCTTTAACCCTTCAGAGTACCAGGCCAACTGTTCGCATGAGTAATCATCGCCCGAAAGGCTGAGTATTATACCGGCAGTCCTGTCCAGTTCGGTGTCTATTTCTATATCGCCGCAGCCCTCCGGCAGATCCCTCTGAAGGTCATTCATCCGCCGCCTCAGATCCGCCCAGGCTTCTTCGGGGTCGACGTCGGAATCAAGCCTTATAACCGTTACCGAAAGGCTGTTTTTGGAATTCGACTGGCAGTAGCTGTACCCCTCTGTCTCGGACGCTCTTTCCTCTATTTTTGTTGTAACCAGCTTCTCCATATCTTCCGGTGACGCCCCCGGATACATCACCGTAACGACCGCAAAGGGCGCATTTATGTCCGGATTTTCCTGTTTGGGGTTTATATAATAGCTGAAAAGGCCCAGCACCGCCAAAATAACCGCCATTGACAGTGTAACCTTCCTGTTTTTTATCGCAGCACCTATCATACATCAGCATCCCTTTACACTCGTTTTACCAATTAATATCCACCATTTCGCCGTCTTTTAAATTTCTGTAACCTTCAATCACCAGAATATCACCGGGGTTAAGCCCCTTAACCCTGACCCTGCTTGACCTTGCCCCGTCAATAGCCACTTCCGTTTTTACCGCCCTGTCGTCCTCCACTATGTATACATAATCCCTACCGTCCGCCATAACCGACGCCAGGGGTATCCATATGCCTTCTCCCTCGCCGAGTATTATTTCTAAACTTACGACGGCTCCTATTTTGAAAGGGCTTTCTTGGATGGCTATCTTTGCGTTGTAGGTTCTGGTTTCTTCATCGGGAACGAGGTCAACAAAGGACACCTGGCCCGGAATTTCCCTGCCGCCTCCCTTTACCTTTACCGAAGTCCCCGGCTTAACCTTTGCCGCGTCGCCCTCCGACAAGCCTGCATTTACTACCAGATTCTCACTTCGGAGAATTATCACCGGGTAACCGGCGGCAGCCATTTCGCCCTCTTTAAACAATATATCGGTAACGTATGCATCGGTCTCGGCTACCAGAACAGCATCCCCGATGCTGCTTTGTATGCTTTCCATGTTTACCGCAGCCCGGTTGTAGACAGCCTTTTGCAAATCCCGGTCAAGCCTTGCCTTCTCAAGGTCCTGCAGCGATACCGCACCTTCAAGGTAAAGGTCCTCCATCCTTTGGCACACCGACCGGGAAAACTCGAAAGCGTCCAGCGCGCTTCTGAGCCCCTGCTCGGCATCATCCTTTGCATGCAGCAGTTCTTTGATATCCAGCGCCGCAAGCATTTCCCCCTTTTTTACAAACCCGCCTTCCTCAACATATACGCCGGCAATTTTACCAGAGCTCTTAAAAGCTATCTGCCTTACTTCCCCGGGGGACACAATGCCCGTATAATCCAAAACCACCGGGGTTGTTTCAGAAGATACTTTCATTACCCTGACAGGTTTCTCTCTATCTTCCGCTGTATCCCGGCTGTCCCTGCCAAGAAAAGCAAATACGGCGACCGCCAGAACCAAAACAATGATACCAGCAGCAGTAACTTTTTTCATCAATAACCCCCCTTACAATCCAGCCCCCTGGCATATTTATCAAACAGAAAAACCGTAAAAACCGCCATGGCGTCAACAGCCTCTGTATCGTTCCCATAATGCCTCATGATGGTTACCAGGCCCTCGATATAACCGGCGGCAATCACATGGGCAATAAACCGCCGGTCACCGGTCACCCCTTCGGGCCATGACTTTGACAAAAGGTGCCTTATGTTCTCTTCAAACATGGTTATGACTTCTTCCTTGGCCCTTTCGTAAACGGTACCTCTGCTGCCGTCAATAAGTATAAGAAGTTCATTGTGGAATTCACCGTGTATTTTTGCAATACGGTCTGCGGCATACTCAAGGTGATTTGAGTACTTACCGTCCCCTGCATAATCAAATTCTTTGTTCTCTTTAATAAGCTTGACGATCCTGCCAAAGGCCGGGCTTACGACGGCATAAAATAAATCCTCCTTGCTGCCAAAATACCTGTAAAGATTTCCCGCGGTAATACCCGCTCTTTTGGCTATCTCTCTCATGGAGGATTTCCTGAAACCCTTTTCCTTAAACTCTGCCAGTGCCGACCTGTGAATGCTGTTTCTTATTTCATCCTTTAATACCTGCATATAATAAACACCCGTTCATTTTTAATTTAATTTTAATGGTTATCCCAACCTTTGTCAATATTTCACGCCGTTATCCGTCCTAACTTATCCAAAATATCTTCCCTTGACAACACGATTCATAAAATTATATAATGGTCAAAGTAATGTTAGTAAGTACTTACATTTGAAAATGTAAAGGAAGGTGCTGTATGGGCAGACCAAGTGCAAGGGAAAGGATAATAAACGCGGCTACCGAGGTGTTCTGCCGGCGGGGTTACGGCGAAGCGACCACCCGTGAAATTAGCGAAAGGGCACAAATAGCCGAGATTACGCTGTTTCGCAACTTCGACACCAAAAAAAAGCTCTATTTTGAGGTCGTCGGGCAGATAAGGGGCCAGCTTTCGGAGATTGCAAAGAACCTAAATAATCAGGCACCGGATGACGGCACAATGCTTAAAAACCTTCTTGTGGACAGGCTTGCAATGGCGGATAAAAACAGCAGGCTGCTGGGGCTTCTTGTTAACGATATGCAGTACCATGACGAGATAAGGGAAGAGTTTGCCGGCATATACCGGGAGCTGCTGGAGGCCCTTACCGGGTATCTCAACCATAACTTCCTGAAATCTTCCCGGGACGAGGCTCGTTTTGCTGCCCGCTACTTCATATGGCTTATTATGGGCAGCGTGGTAAATAAAAATTTGCTTGGCAGCGCCGACGGGCATGACGCCGGCGGCCAATACCCTGCCGGCCAAAGCGGCAGAATTATTGAAATGTTTCTTAACGGCATAAAAAACGGAGGGCTCGAATGTTAAACAAAAAGATATTTATACCGCTGCTTGTTATACTACTGGTACTGGCAGCAGGCATAGGCGTTTTGTATAACAAAACAGGGGCGGAAGACGTTTCGCCTGAAAAACCGGTACCGGTAGAAGTGGTTTCAGTTAAAAAAGGAGCCATCGAGACCGGGGTTGCCTACAGCGGCACGGTGCAGGACGAGTTTTCGGCAGTACTGTCAGCAAAGTTAAGCGCCGAGGTAAGGGCGGTATATGTGGCTGAAGGAGACAAAGTAGCCGAGGGCATGGTAATGGCAGAGCTTGACCACCGGGACTTAGAACTGAAGCTGGAAACCCTTGGGGCAAAGTCTGATGCCGCCGCCGTGAATGCCGACTATTTGGGTGATATGCTGGAAAAATATGCACTGCTGCTGGAGGAAGGGGCGGTATCACGGCAGCAGCACGACGAAGCTGAGCTTAAACACCGGCTTGCCATAGCCGAGGTGAAAACGATCGAGGGAAATATTAAGGAAGTGGAAGCGGCGCTGGACAGCCACTACATAAAGGCGCCGCGGGACGGTATTGTTACCGGCGTGCTGGCCGAACAGGGAGACATGGCGATGCCGGGCAAAGCCCTTATATCATTTTCCGGCGGCGAAACAAAAAAGATTGTGACATCCGTTGTCCAGGAAGATTTACAGTATATAAAAGAGGGCAGCCCGGCGGCGGTTGCCTGTAACCGGGAAAAATTCGAAACAAAGGTTTCAAGGATACTTCCCGAAGTAGACCCGGCCACAAGCACCGCAGTAGTGGAGCTGTTCTGTGAAGACCGGGACCTTGTCCCGGGAACGGCGGTGGAAGTAAGCTTTATCACCCACTCTAAGGAAGATATACTGCTGATACCTTCCGAAGCGGTACTGAACACACCGGACGGAAGCTTTGTATATGTTGTGGAGAAAAACACCGCCGTCCTCACCCCGGTTACCGTCGGTGTCGAGGACAAGGGATTTATCGAGGTCGTGTCCGGCCTGAAAGAGGGCCAGGGTGCTGCCTGCGGCGACCTTAACCTTCTGAAGGATAACTGCAGCGTGTACGTGGTGGGAGGTGGCACCTCTTGAAGTGGCAGGAATACGTAATCAACCGTAAATTCACGGTAATAGCCCTTACCATAGCGGTTATAATATTCGGCGTATTCGCCAAAACAAGCCTGCCGGTGGAACTTTTTCCCAACACTTCTCCTCCCATGGTAAATATAATAACCGCATACCCCGGTGCTTCCGCCGACGATGCTGCAAAAGACGTGACCGAACCCATCGAGGAAGAGATGGTAACCATAAGCGATGTCAAAACCGTCAGGTCAACCTCCCAGGACGCCCTGTCGGTCATCACGGTGGAGTTTACCTACAACGCCGACGGCTCCCGGTCAGCCATAGACGTTCAGAATGCCATAGACAGGATAATGTACAGGCTGCCGGAAAACATCCAGCGGCCCAGGGTTGTACAGGTGGACGTAAGCGACAGGCCCATTATGACGCTGGCACTTTACTCCGACCGGCTTGACATTACAGAGGTCAGGGATATCGCCGACGGCAGTATAAAAACACGGCTGCAGCTTACCGAAGACGTGGCGGCGGTGGACGTGTTCGGCGGCGGCAGGACACAACTGCAAATTAAGCTTCTGCCCGAAAAGCTGCAAAGATACAGCCTAATGCCCCAACAGGTGGTCCAATCGCTTTCCAAAAACAATATAACCTTTCCCGGGGGCAGTATTCTGGATGAAAGCAGCCGCCTGGGAATAAGGGTGGAAGGCCGGCTGAGCAGCATCGAAGAGATGGGCGCGCTGCCGGTTGCCAATATAAACGGTAAAAATATCTACCTTCGGGACGTGGCACTGATTGAAACCGGTGTGGAGGAAGCTACCGCAAGTTTCAGACACATGGGCAGAGAGGCCATAGCGGTGCAGATTATTAAAAAGGACGGGGCAAACACGGTAGAAGTAGCAAAAAGGGTAAATGAAGAACTGGACAAAATGGAAAAAGACTTCTCCGGCCTTAATATTCAGATGGCGGACGATGATTCGCTCTTTACCACCCAGGTTGTGGATAATATGACCACAAGTATAGTGATGGCGCTGTTTTTTACCGTACTTATAATAATGCTTTTTGTGCTCAGCTTTCACAAGGCGCTGGCGGTTTCCGTGTCCATACCCCTTTCTTATATGCTTACACTGTCGCTAATGAAGCTTTTCGGCATGCAGCTTGACCTTATAACCCTGTCCGCCATAATACTCAGCATAGGCATTGTGGTGGACAACGCCATAGTGGTGGTTGAAAGTATTAGCAGGCACAATGAAGAGCTGAACAAGCCCCTTGCCAGGGCAGCGGTAGACGGTGCCGGCGAGATTATGCTGTCAGTTGCGGCGGGTACCGCTACTACGCTGATAGTAATGGTACCGCTTATATTCATAGAAGGCTTTGTGGGCAAAGTATTCGGCCCGCTGTCCAAAACCATAATATTCAGCATAGGCTCATCCTTTATAGTATCCCTCTCGATGATACCTCTTTTTTTGGTGCTTACCTCGGGTATCAATTTCAAAAAAGCGGACAGATGGGCCGCGAGGCTGGGCAGGCCCTTTTCGATTGGAATGGAAAAGCTTAAATGCTTTTACCTGGGCATACTGGATACCGCATTAAAAGCCCCCGGCAGGGTCCTTTTGGTCACATTCCTACTGCTGGCCGTCTCGGCAGCCCTGCTTGCCGGGACCGGTATGGACCTGCTTCCCAAGCTGGATACCGGTGCCTTTACAATCTGGATACAAACAAAGGACGGTATGAGCCTTGACAGGACCTTAGGCATAGTAAAGCAGGTGGAAGGCCTGTTAGAAAAAGACGGGGATGTAACAGGCTATTATACCCAGGCCGGTTATGAACCGGGCACCACTTACATGGGCGAAAACGGGGCCATGACGGTCAACCAGGCATCGGTTTCGGTACAGCTTGTCTCCCGCAAGGAAAGGGCCCGCACCATATGGGATATCCAGGAACAGCTCAGGGAGAAAATAGCTCTTATACCCCATATAAGCACCTTCGTTGTAAAGGAGGAAGGCGGTACGGTTGTGGCCACCGCCAGGGCCCCTGTAGATATAAGGGTATCCGGCCCTGATGCAAAAGTGCTGGAAGAACTGGCGCAGGATTTAAAAAAGGAGGTCAGGGCGGTTGAGGGTGCCAGCAACGTATATTTGAGCTGGTCCGGCGGGACACAGACAATTGTGCTGGACCTGGACAGGCACAGGCTGGAACGGCTGGGGCTTGACTCCGCGGCGGTTGCAAACCAGGTGTTCCAAAGCATGGAAGGTATCCAGGCTTCCACATTTTACAGGGAAAACGCCGACGACCTTGCCGTGGTGGTAAGGTACCCGGATGAGCAGCGAAGGTCAAAGTCGCAGATAGGCAGCATCGTGATTGCCACACCCGGAGGTGCGGCTATGCCCCTTAAGAGCATAGCCCAAATAAGGACGGATACGGTACCCTCCCTGGTGACAAGGGAAAACCTAATAAATACCATAGACGTGCTGGGTTTTACCCACAACCGTCCCCTAATCCATGTGACAGCAGACATTGAAAGCAAGATGGACAGAATTAACCTGCCGGCCGGCTATACTGCCGAGATTACCGGTGACCGTGCCGAGCTTTTCGCCTCGGCAAGAAACATGGCCTTTGCGCTTATGATAGCCGTAATAAGCGTCTACCTGCTTCTGATGGCACAGTTCGGTTCGGTGCTTCATCCGGTAACCATAATGGCATCCATACCCCTTGTGCTTATAGGAGTAATAACAGCCCTTAGAATATCCGGCAAGGTAATATCCATGCCTGTGATACTCGGCTTTATTCTGCTGGCGGGAACGGTGGTAAACAACGCCATCCTGCTTCTTGACACGATAAACGCAAACCGCAGCCAGGGGCTGGGGGTTACACAAGCGATACGCGAAGGAGTAAAGAGCCGCTTCCGTCCCATTATGATGACCGCCCTGTCGGACGTGGCAGGTATGACGCCGCTGGCACTGGAACTGGCCCTCGGGTCCGAGAGGTTTTCGCCGCTGGCGGTTACTGTCATAGGAGGTATCCTTGCGGCCACTTTCCTCACGCTGATAATAATACCGACAGTGTATGTGCTGATGGAGCGGATACAAGGGAAAGCTTACGGTGTGTTACAAGGCAGCCCCACCGAACCTATGCGGCCTTAATTCCGGTATCTCCGGTATCATTGCCGGAATTATCAAGCCGGCATCAGGAAAAATAAAAACAGGACAGGTCTTATTGCCTGTCCTGTAATTATTTACCGGCCGGCATACTGCCGCCGTTAATCTTCATCATTGGCATTATTCATCAGACTCTATGAGATTAGACCTGAGTTCTTTAAGGAACCACTCCACATCGCTTACAACCCCTATTGACTGATGCGACCCGCGATCTGCAAGCTTCGTCACGGTGGCCGGGTTAATATCGATACAGATGGTTTTGACTCGCGCCGGGAGCAGATTACCGGTGGCAATTGAGTGAAGCATCGTCGACAGCATGAGCGCAATTTCCACCCCTTTGGTACCCTGCCTCATCGCCTTCTGTGCCTCAACGGAATCGGTAATGACATCGGGTAGCGGGCCGTCATCCCTTATTGAACCGGCCAGCACGAAGGGGACGTTATTCTTCACAAGTGCGTACATGACCCCTTCCTTTAGGATGCCCGCATCTACCGCCTGTCGCAGGCCACCAAGGCCTCGTATCCTGTTAATGGCGAGCATATGGTGCATATGGCCTTCCGGTGCAGATGTACCGTCTTTTAGGCATACTCCCAGTGATGTTCCGAGCAGTGCCGATTCCACATCGTGTACTGCCACGGCATTGCCGGCAAAGAAAACATTTACGTAACCCGCGTCAATAAGTGCCGTAAGGTGTTTGCCTGCCCCCGTATGAATCACCGCGGGCCCGGCCACGACCAGAACTTTACCGTTACGTTCGCATACCGCCTGAATCTCCCGGGCGATCTCCCTAACCATCAGCGATTTCTGGCGCTCGCTCGATACATCACTCCCCATGAAGGAAAAATCCCGCTCCTCGGCGGCCCTGTCCATTAAGGCAACCTGTACGCCCCCGTGGCCAATGACCACCTGATCTCCTTTGGAAAGCGATGCTATGGGACAACATCTAGCCTTAGAACTTGCCGGGTCAACTACCACTACGCAGTCCATTTCGATGTCGTCTACCGGAACCCACTTACCGTTCACATTCACGTATGTATCAATGTTCGTACTGGAATAGAACCCGTCGGGACTTACCCCGTCCTTGGTAACAGTGGCCAGCGTGACTGTCTGACCATTAATGGACACAGCACCCAATTCCTTGAGCTTGTCAATGACCTCATCAAGCCGCTCACACGTTGGTGCTTCAACTTCGATCCTGGCATAACTCGCGTCATCCGCAGTGCGTCCTATCCTCGTTTCGCGCAAATCAAACTCTGCATCCATCTTTGCTATCGCTTCAATAATACGCGATAGCAATACCGCATCGACGTTCTGCCCAGAAAGTTCGACTTCGGTCATGTACATTGGCTGAATCACCCCTTATACATTTTTTTATTATCATATATTTATAGGGACCAAAACCGTTTTATTTAATCACCACTTGAGTAGTTATTAGTCCTTGTAATGATTCTAAATGATAAAAAACGCCCTGTCAAGAAGGGCGTTCCCATACTGTATCTGTCAATTGCTTTACCGGATTAGTCATTTTTATTACCCAATATTCATCTTTCGTCTTATTTTCTCCATGTTGGGCCCGTAGCTTCGGTCCAACAAATCCTTATGCTTTGAATATATCTCCGCAATAAGTATATCATGTAGGATAAAGCTTTCAGAAAGCAGCATGAAAGATTTGTTCTGTGTCCATATGCCCCCGCTTTCTTCCTGCTTGATAGTTCCAAATAAGCATTCCTTCTTGTCAGTAACTATGTTGATCCATCTTCCGTATCTATTGACTTCATACTCCATATTCTCCATCTGGTGATAGTACACTCTTCCTATTTCCCTTTTGGTTTTGCCGTACAAAACCGCTACTATATCGGCACCCCTTTTATTTGCCTTAAGAATATCGTCATAGAACAAATCATAGTCTTGGGCCCACATTTCCAGATCCAGGTTCTTCTCCACCTGTGCAATCATGGATTTTATCTTATTGTACAGCTGGTTTTGCCCCTTAAAATGCCACATGTACTCAACCGGGGACTGTCCGCTCAATGTTTGGATGTTTTTCCTCAGGTATTTAATGGTTTCATCCACATTCGTCCTGTACCTTTCCAGGAATTCATCCATAGGCAGGCCGACATATTTGACAGGATTGGAGCCGCTGGCCACCGCCAGGCCCTGCTCAACTATTCTTTTAATTGTCTCGTATATTTTTGATTGGGGCACCCCTGAAATTTTGCCAATTTCATAGGCGCTTATATCCGGGTTCTGTATCAGGGCAATGTACGCTTTGGCCTCGTATGAATTAAATCCTATTTTTGTAAGCTGGTTAAGAACTCCGTTTAGTTTATCCTCAGCCACTGTTGTCTCTCCCATCCTTCCCCGGAAAGCATGCCGGGCAGATTATGATTCTGTACTCTACAGTATAGTCCAAACAATACC
>CAZGUG010000053.1:0-13194 GCA_964529035.1 uncultured Clostridium sp. | reverse complement strand
GGTGGGCCTTCAGGGATTCGAACCCCGGACCGACCGGTTATGAGCCGGTTGCTCTGCCAGCTGAGCTAAAGGCCCGAATATGGCTCCTCAGGCTGGATTCGAACCAGCAACCCCTCGGTTAACAGCCGAGTGCTCCACCGTTGAGCTACTGAGGAATAAAGTTAACAATATATATTATACACTTTAGTGTATT
This sequence comes from uncultured Clostridium sp., assembly GCA_964529035.1. Classification (GTDB taxonomy): domain Bacteria; phylum Bacillota; class Clostridia; order Ch29; family Ch29; genus CAZGUG01. The sequence goes on along the minus strand of CAZGUG010000053.1, from coordinate 13,001 downwards.
ATTGTCAACCGGTTAAAGCTGTAAAAATTATTCGAGGTAATCCTTTAGCTTTTTGCTTCTGCTGGGATGCCTCAGCTTTCTAAGAGCTTTGGCTTCAATCTGCCGTATCCTCTCCCTTGTGACATTGAACTCCCTGCCCACTTCTTCAAGGGTCCTGACCCTGCCGTCGTCAAGGCCGAACCTTAACCGCAGTACCTTCTCTTCCCGCGGTGTCAGTGTATCAAGCACGTCCACCAGCTGCTCCCTGAGCATGGTAAAGGCCGCCGCTTCCGCCGGTGCCGGCGCATCGTCATCGGGTATGAAATCGCCCAGGTGGCTGTCCTCTTCCTCGCCGATAGGCGTTTCCAGCGATACCGGTTCCTGTGCAATCTTCAGTATTTCCCTAACCTTGTCCTCGGACAGGTTCATTTCTTCCGCAATCTCCTCGGGCAACGGTTCCCTGCCCAGCTCCTGCAGCAGCTGCCTTGAAACCCTTATAAGCTTGTTTATGGTTTCAACCATATGCACAGGTATCCTTATTGTCCTTGCCTGGTCGGCAATGGCCCGTGTTATGGCCTGTCTTATCCACCATGTGGCATAGGTGCTGAACTTGAACCCTTTGCGGTGATCGAATTTTTCCACAGCCTTTATAAGGCCTAAATTCCCTTCCTGTATCAAATCCAGAAACAGCATTCCCCTACCCACGTACCTTTTGGCAATGCTGACCACCAGCCTGAGGTTCGCCTCCGCCAGCTTTCTTTTCGATTCCTCGTTACCCTCTTCTATTCCCTTGGCCAGTTCTACTTCTTCTTCCGCCGACAGAAGAGGAATCTTTCCTATCTCCTTGAGATACATCCTGACGGGATCATCTATATTTACCCCCTCGGGAATGGAAAACTCTTCACTTTCCAACTCCTCAAGGTCGGATTCGTCATCCACCATATCCTTAACCAGTTCGTCTTCCCCGATGATGTCTATACCCATTTCATCAAAGGTATCGTAGATTCTTTCGATTTGTTCAGGATCCAGCTCCACTTCCTCAAGGGTGTCCATTATTTCTTTATAGGTAAGCACACCCTTCTGCCTGCCTTTTTCTATCAGTTCCTTAACTTCCTGAATCCTGGTATCGCCCAGCTCAAGCTTTCTTATTACATTCTCTTCGGATGCGTTCTCGATCTTCATTGGCATCCCCTCCCCTCTATATAACCTCTTACAGACCCTTCAGCCTTCTCTGTACCCTTACAAATTCCTCGCAGTATCCCTTGTAAAGCTCTTCTTCATCCTGGGTGCGTTCTTTCCCCCTGCCTGCCAGCCGTTCAATTTCCCCCTTTAAAAAATCACTCCTTATCCTGTATTTATGGATGGATATGGTATGAATGCAGTCACCAATCAGTTTATCTATACCCTCACCGGATGCCGGTAAACTCTGCTGTATCATGGCCACCACCCTGTTTACCTCGCCCTGGTCGGTAAAGGCGTTCACTATATCGGCTTCTTTCAGGCTGTCCTGATTACCTTTTGATTTAAGTATTTCAAACAGCCTGCCATAAAGCGCATCGCTGAAATCGCTACCGGTCAGCCTTCCGGATATATCCGCCCTCAGCTTCGGTTCTTTAAGCATCAGTATCAGAAGATTTTTCTCTGCTTCAAGGTTTGCGGCCTTGACAGAATAACTATATTCGCCGCCATTACTATTATGCCTATTTTTACCATATATATTCCTGCTGCGCCTATTATCCCTGCCTGCTATACGGTAAATCTCCTTCCTGATGGTGGACTCATAAACCTTGGTTTTTTGTGCTATCATCCTTGTATATTCGGCCAATTCCAACTCGCTGTCGAGTTTTGACAAAACCAGGACCGCTTCCTTTAAGAATTCAATCCTGTCCTGCCTGTCGGCCAGGTCGTATTTTTTCTCCAGCAGTGCTATTCTATAGTCTGTAAGCGGCAGCGCTTTTTCCATAAGTTTTAAAAACTCTTCCCTGCCGTGGCTTTTGATATAATCGTCGGGGTCCTTGCCGTCCGGCAGCTGCAGTATTCTTACTTTGCAGCCCGCCGCTTTCAAAATCTCCATCCCTTTCCTGGTGGCCGCCTGGCCCGCGGCATCGGTATCATATGCTATTGTTATGCTGCTGCTGTACCTTTTTAATACTTCCGCCTGCCTTTGTGTAAAGGCAGTACCCAGCGAGGCCACGGCGTTACGGATACCTGCCCGGTGCAGCGAGATAACGTCCATGTACCCTTCCACCACTATTATCTCATCGTTTTGAATATGGTCCTTTGCAAAGTTTAAACCGTACAGCGTGCTTCCTTTATAGAACACCGGCGTTTCCGGAGAGTTCAGGTATTTCGGCCCCTTTGCGTCGCCTAATGCCCTTCCCCCGAACCCTACCAGCCTTTTGCGCACATCTATTATGGGAAATATTATCCTGTTTCTAAACCTGTCATATATACCGCCGCTTTTGTTGCGGCTCACAAGTCCCGCCTTTTCCAGCACCGCCTGTTCAAAACCCTTGTGTTTCAAGTATACCGCCAGTTCGTCCCATCCTTCCGGTGCAAAGCCAAGGCCAAAGCTGCGGACGGTTTTGCTGTCAAGTCCTCTGCCCTTCAGATACTCCATAGCCTTTTCCGACTTTGACAGGCAGTTTGCATAGTACCTGGCCGCTGCGACATTTATTTCAAGTATCCTCTTTGTCAGCTTATACTCGTCGCTTACACCCTTTTTCACGCCTTCCTTCGGCATCAGCATACCGCACCTGTCGGCCAGTATTTTGACCGCATCAACAAAATCCAAGTTTTCGATAGACATTACAAAATTAATTACATTTCCGCCAACGCCGCAGCCAAAGCAGTGATATAGCTGCTTATCGACAGAAATGTTGAACGAAGGAGTATCTTCCCTGTGAAACGGGCACAGCCCGGTATACCTGTCTCCATTTCTTGTCAATGTCATATATTCGGAGGCTACTTCCACCAAATCGTTATTTTCGCGGACCCTGTTAATGAAGTCCTCAGGTATCTGATATCCCATTCTATTCACCTTATTTGGACTGATAAGAGTTCTGTACCTCCCCTGATTCCGCAATTTTTAGTTTATTCGACATCCCGGGCTTTATTCCTTCAAAAATTATTATTAAATTTTTACCTTTATTATCCTTAGTATTTTAGTCAATTAATTTGTTTTATATACCCTCCGGGACGCCGGTACAATGCACAATACTTCTCACATTTGCGAGGTTACAGTATTTACTTCTACAAAAATGCATGAACTCCTTCATCAGCAGTGCTATAATCTGCAAAAATATGTTCGCTTTTTTTGCAGTGCCTGAATATTTATTCGGTACAAAACCCGGTAAAATATGATAGAATATCTAATAGGGCATATCACGTAAAGCATAAAGTTTTACAAATACATAGCAGGGAGGAACAAAAACATGTTCAAGGGAATATTTACCCCGATAGTAACACCGTTCAACGATATGGAAGAGATAGACTATTCAAAGATGGCCCATAATCTGGACCGGTGGGGGAAAACCGACCTTGACGGTATAGTGGTGCTGGGAACCAACGGTGAGTTCGTGTATATGAACACGGACGAGAAAATACAGCTAATAAGATTCGTGGTGGAAAACTTCAGTCCCGGCAAAAAAATAATAGCCGGTACCGGCTGTGAGACCACAAGGGATACAACAGCACTCTGTTTAGAAGCGGCAGAGGCCGGCGTGGATGCGGTGCTTGTACTGCCTCCGCACTATTACAAGGGCTCCATGAACGAAGAGGTTCTGTACAGCCACTACATGGATATAGCGGATAATTCACCGGTTCCGGTGATGATATACAACATGCCCAAAAACACCGGGATAAACCTTTCTGTAAGCCTTGTAACCAAACTCTCGCAGCATCCCAACATAGTGGGTATAAAGGACACGGCGGGAAATATAGTACAGCTGGCGGAACTGGTCAGGGACACCGCCGAAGACTTTTCGGTATTCGCCGGCAATGCGGGCTACCTCCTGCCGGCACTGGCAGTTGGGGTTAAAGGCGGCACCCTTGCTGTGGCCAACATACTGCCCGAGATGTGCTGCGAACTGGTTAAGCTGTTTAATTCCGGAAAGCTGAAAGAAGCCAGAGAGCTTCAGCTAAGGATTTTGGAACCAAATTTTCTTGTAACCGGCAAGTACGGCATACCGGCGCTTAAAGTCGCCCTTGACATGCTGGGCTACCAGGGTGGTCTGCCCAGGCGTCCCTTAAAACCGCTGTCCCCACATGAAAGGGAAATAGTAAAGGCTTCGCTCGAAAAATGCGGGGCACTGCCGGCCTGTGAATAATACCTCTATTATCATATATTGAAGGGCCTGGGTATGGTAATGCTTTTGAAGGTATTTATACAGTAGTTGTCGGTCATACCGGATATGTAATCGCAAACTCCCCTTTCCAAACCTTCGTCTGCGGCGGTTTCCTGATAAAAGTCCGGCATTTTGTCCGGATTTTTCATGTAATATGCGAAAAGGAATTCTATCATGTGCCTTATCCCTTCCCTCTCGGCTTTGCACGCGGCACCGAAATACACATTTTCAAACATGAAATTTCTAAGCTCTACCAGAGCCTGCTCAATACCAGGGCTCAGCTTAATAATGCCGGTGCCATTATTAATAAGGACGCTGCTGTGTTCTATCGCATCGGTAACCAGTGTGGAAATTCTCTTTGAATGGGTGCTGCCCAGAGTTTTTATGCACTCCTTCGGCAGGTCCGAGGGCTTCAGTATACCGGCCCTTATGCTGTCGTCAATGTCATGCTGTACATATGCAATTTTATCGCTGAGCTTTATAACCTGCCCCTCCAGCGTACCGGCTTCCCTGTCTCTGCCGTCAAAACCGCTGTGATACAGGACACCGTCCAGCACTTCCCATGTAAGGTTCAGGCCGCGGCCCGCGCTGCCTTCTTCTATCATGGTCAGCACCCTTACGCTGTTCTGGTTGTGGCGGAACCCCCCCGGCATAAGGTCGTTAAGTACCTCTTCACCGGAATGGGAAAAGGGTGTGTGTCCCACATCATGGGCCAATGCTATTGCTTCTATCAGATCATTGTTGAGCCCCAGCCCGCTGCCTATGGTCCTTGCTATCTGGCTTACTTCCAGCGTATGGGTCAGCCTTGTCCTGTAATGGTCGTTATCCTGGGATATGTACACCTGGGTCTTGTGCTTTAACCGTCTGAAGGCCTTGGAATGGACAACGCGATCGCGGTCCCTCTGAAACTCGGTTCTTATCCGGCATTTATTTTCGGCTCTGTCCCGTCCCCTGCTTTTTGCCGAAAAGCAGGCGTAGGGCGCCAGAGTTTCCAGTTCTCGCTGCTCCTGTTTTTCCCTAATATTCATGACAACCCCCTCGAAACCTTATCTTATTTCCTGCTAGTACAATAATACAACAAAACCGGTGCAAAGAAAACCCGGGCCCTTCAGCCCGGGAAGCATTATATAACCTTTACCCCTTCGACTTCCATTTCCTTCAGGAACAAAAACCTTCTGAGTTTGAATCTCAGCACCCCGTCAATCGAGTTCACATCCCTGTGTACGAAAACATTAATACCGTCCTCTTCAAACCTGTTATAACTTTCGGCTTCTTCGGGCTCTCCCGCTGAAACCAGCGGCATGGCGGAGCCGCCTCAGCAGTGCCCGGGAGATGTCTTTTTCAGGGTAATGGTCTTTATTCCTTCTTCGTTCAGGTACTCAACCAGTTTTGCATCAAGCCGTATCTCCATAATAACCCCTCTTTCCTATTGAAACTTCCGTTTCCATGTATATACCCTAAATCCATTACCCTTAATCCTCCTGAATTATTTTTTTACCTATATTGCACCATATAGGAAGGATGCGACTTATTCATAGATAGAAATTATGATCAGTAAGCTATTTTAAATTTTTTGTATATTCCTATAATTCCTAATATTATTGCTAGTACTAATAAAATATAGTCTAATGTTTTTGGCAGTTCAAAGAACTGAAGCACGCCTATTATAACCAATACTATCCACATCATTAATATAAAAAATTTATTACTCAGTTTTTTCACATGCACCACTCCAAAAACACAATTATTAATTTGCTTTATCCTACTAATGTTCGGTATAACATATTTTTAGCACCCTCACTTTTGCGTATTTCGTTCAAACCCTTTTATTCTGATTAAACCCTCTGTATGGCTTCCAGGTCAAAATAAACATTTTTTGCTTTTAGTGGTGCAGGCTAATAAGGATATGTTATAATAGAAAAAATCAAATATATATACCGAAACTGGAAGGTGGAAGTTATGGAATCATCCCCAATATGGTACTATAATGAGTTTCAACAAATAGGTGTAGATTATTCTAGAATTGAGGAAGCGCGAGCATATGACCTAAACATGCAGCAGATTAGACATATCAATGAAGAAATTAAAGATGTTAAAGCTTCTCTCAATATAGGCAAGAACGATTCGTTGCTTGAAATTGGAACAGGAACCGGTGAATTTGCTATAGGTATTTCGAAGTATTGTAGGATAGTTTATGCTTTAGACACTTCAATGGCTATGCTTAATATTGCCCGTAAAAAGGCTAAGTTCAAAAAGCAAGATAACATTAAGTTTCTTCATGGCGGATTTTTGACTTATTGCCACCAAGGTAACCCAATTGATATTGTTGTATCTCAATTGGCCTTACATCACCTGCCGGATTTTTGGAAATTTATTGCACTAAAACGTATTTATGAGTTGTTGAACAAGGGAGGAAAATTTTATTTGAGAGATGTAGTATTTCCTGCTATTGATGATTATTTTACTTTTTTTGATGAAATAATTGAAAAAATCAAGTCAACAGCAGGTGAAAAAGTTGCAGAGGAAGTAAGAGCCCATATCAAACAAGAATATTCCACTTTAGATTGGATTATGGAAGATTTACTAAAAAAAGCAGGGTTTAATATAGAAAAGGCAGATTATTTCAATGGGTTCATAGCTGCATATGTTTGTACCAAATAACCGGACAGAGGTTTTATGTCGGAGAAGTTGGTGAAAGGAGCAAAAGGCGATTGAAGATTGCTATAAAAAGAAAGGTGCATTACTTAGCACCTTTCTTTTTATACTCAGTTAAACTTAGAATATAATCGCCGGAACAAATATCGGCAGGTATATATACAGAAGGAAGGCGAGGATTAAACCGACCAAATAGGGTATAACCGCCTTGGATATTCGCTCTATAGGTATACCTGTTATACTTGAACCCACAAACAGGTTGATTGCTACCGGTGGAGTAATCATACCTATAGATATACCCACTGTGAATATAATACCGAAATGCACAAGGTTTATGCCCAGCATCTGTACTAATGGTAGAAATACCGGAGTTAGAAGTATAACTGCAGATGAAGTCTCCATAAATACACCGGCAATCAATATTATTATTGATATCATCAGCATTATTATATATTTGTTGGTTGATACTGATAGTATGCCCATTGCTACTGTCTCGGGTATTTTCCAGTTGGCCAGAACCCAACCAAATATACCGCTGCATGCAATAATCAGCATAATAATGGAAGATGTCTTTGCGCTTCCCAACATAATTTTAGATATATCCTTAAGAGTTAGGTCGCGGTACAGGAATAGCGAAACAAACATGGAATATACCACCGCAACTGCTGCAGCTTCTGAAGGCGTGAAATAACCTGAAAATATTCCACCTAGTATAATAAGAGGCATCATAAGACCCCATACAGACTGTTTAAATGTTGACCACAAGTTTTTCCATGAGAACATTATTCCTTTGGGATAATTGTATTTATGCGCCTGGAACAGGGAAACACCTATAAGCACTCCGCCCATTAGTACACCGGGTAGGAATCCGTTTTTAAAGAGCTGGGTTACGCTTTGGTCAGCTATAACTGCATAAAGCACCATTGGTACCGATGGTGGAATTACTACGCCTATGCATCCTGAAGCAGCGATTAGTGCTATTGAAGAATCTTCTCTATAATTACGCTTTTTAAGCTCAGGTATAAGAGGAGCACCAACGGCTGCAGTTGTTGCAGCACCTGAGCCGGAAATAGCTGCAAAGAACATACCTGCAATAACCGAAACCACCGACAGACCGCCCTTTATCCTGCCTAACAAAGAATCTGCAAATGTAACCAGTCTATGTGATATGGCCCCGCGAGATAGTAAATCTCCTGCAAGTATGAAAAATGGTACAGCAATAAGTGGAAAAGAATCCGTTGCTGCAAACATGCGTTGCACTATGATTAGTAAATTAACATCCCCATTTATTAATACGGTGACGGCAGAAATTCCAATAGCAAAAGCTATAGGTATACCGATTATAAGACCTAAAAAGAATACTGAAAACAATAAAGCTGTCATTGAGCCGTCACCTCCTTCGAATTAATGATTTGAGAAATCTCGTTAACCGTATGCAAAAGCATTACACAACTGTTTACGGGTATAGCCATGTATATATAGCGCATAGGAATGCGCAGGGCAGCCGAAAGCTGGCTGCCTTGTCTTCCCATATACTTAAAACCGTAATACGTTGCGATTACGAAAAAGACACCACAAAGCACATGTGCCAATATCTTTAAAAACTTCTGCGCATTTTTGGGCAATGTTTCCCGTACAATGGTTACCGCAATATGTCCTCCGGTTTTATATACACAACCGGCTCCTATGAATGTTGACCATACCAGTAAGTAGCGAGCCAATTCTTCACTCCACGAAAGCGCAGTAAAGAATACCCGACATATAATTTGCAGGGATGTAACCACTACCATAGCAGCAAGTAGCACCACAACAATTACACAGCTTATTCGGTAGACAAGATTGCTAAGTTGATTTATCGCTTTTGCTACTGCCATAAAAACACCACCTTATATGATCTATCGCAGAGCCGCTTCAATCCTTGAAAGATAGTCTGCATATTGTGGGTACTGCTGGTATACACTTTCAACAGCTGCTCTAAAGCTATCCAAGTCAGGTTCTTTCACAATTTCCATACCGTTTTCTTCTAATGCGGCCATCTGTATATCTTCATTTTCCGCTACCCAGTTACGCTCGTATTCAGCAGCTTCTTGGGCTGACTGTATGAAAATCTGCTGTACATCCTCAGGTAGACTGTTAAACCTGTCAAGACTCATGGTTATTGGTGCAGCTGCGTAGGCATGACGTGTCATGGTAACATAATCCTGCGATTCCCAAAGCTTATAGGAATGAATGACGTTTACAGGATTCTCTTGACCATTAATAGTGTTTTGCTGTAAAGCTGTAAGTGCTTCAGTCCATGCCATGGGTACTGTGTTGACACCCAACGCTTCAAAGGTTGATATATACACTTCGTTTTCCATTACACGGATTTTTAGGCCTTTTATATCCGCTGCAGTTTCTACAGGACGTACGCTATTTGTTAAATTGCGGAAACCCCGTTCCGCGTAAGCAAGCCCTTTAAGCTGTGCGTCTTCAATCTTATCAAGGAGTTCTCTGCCTATTTCGCCGTCAAGGACCCTATACGCTTCCTCATTGTTTGCAAACAGGAAAGGCATATCAAGCACACCCATTTCAGGAACAAAATTTACAAAAGGGCCGCTGGTGATAACACCCATATCCAAAGTACCCATTTGCATGCTTTCGAGCATTGTTCGTTCATCACCCAATGCGGCATTTGGATATATTTCGATCTTGTAAGCGCTGTCGGTACGGTGTTCTACCAATTCTGCAAACTTTTCAGCTGCTACATGGAAGCTGTCCTGTTCATTTACGGTTGTACCCAGTTTTAAGACTACGGTTTCTGTTGATGCTTCACCTTCGGGGCTTTCCGTATCAGGAGCAGTATCATTTGCGCAGGCTGCCACACTGAACAACACCAAAAGCATTGCCATAACAAGCAAGAACCGGTTTATTATTTTCATACTCTCATCCTCCTAAATATTTTTTTATGCCCTTTATTAATACAAGGGGCTGGAGCACTACAACTACAATACCGTTTCGCTTAGTCCTTCAATACTGCGCCTGTATTGGCGGATGTAACCATGTCGCGATACCGTTTAAGATATCCGTTTGGTACAGGCTTTTCTTTTGGTACAAAATTTGCCCTTCTTGCGGCTATTGTCTGGTCGTTAACCAACAGTTCCAGTCTGTTGTTGGGTATATCAATGCTGATTGTGTCACCGTCTTCTACTAAACCAATCAGGCCTCCGGTAGCTGCTTCGGGGGATATGTGCCCTATGGAAGCTCCTCTGGATGCTCCCGAGAATCTGCCGTCGGTAATCAAGGCTACACTGCTGTCCAAACCCATGCCGGCAATTACCGATGTGGGAGTTAACATTTCACGCATTCCCGGTCCGCCCTTGGGCCCTTCATACCGAACCACTACTACGTCTCCCGCTACAACCTTGCCGGACATAATGGCTTCAACGCATTCTTCTTCGCTGTTGTATACCTTTGCAGGACCGCTGTGTACCATCATTTCCGGTAATACTGCACCTTTTTTGACAACGGCGCCATCGGGAGCAAGATTGCCCCATAGTATGGCAAGCCCGCCGTCGGGGGAGTATGCATTGTCCCGGCTTCTTATAACCGATGCGTCTATTACCTGGGCGTCTTTAATGTTTTCCGCTACTGTTTTTCCTGTCACTGTCATACAACTGGCATTCAGCAGACCGTACTCGTCAAGTTCCTTAAGTAAAGCGGAAAGGCCACCGGCCTGCCACAGGTCTACCAGACAATCGGGGCCTGCAGGGCTGAGCTTGACTAAATGGGGTACGGTCCTGCTGATACTGTTGATGTCTTCTAGATTAATCTTGATGCCCGCAGCATGGGCGATAGCGGGCAAATGCAGCACTGTATTAGTAGAGCAGCCGAGGGCCATATCTGCGGTCAGAGCATTATGCAGTGAATCGGCGGTTACAATATCCCGTGGACGTATGTTTTCTTCAAGCAGTTCCATAACCTTCATTCCCGCTTCCTTGGCAAGACGGATCCGGGCTGCATTAACGGCGGGTATTGTACCGTTGCCAGGCAGACCCAGACCAATGACCTCTGTCATACAGTTCATGGAATTGGCGGTAAACATACCCGCGCAGGAACCGCAGCCCGGGCAGCAGTACTCTTCAATATCCGCAAGCTCTCTCTGGCTTATCTTGTTTGCTCCCGCTGCGCCTATGGCTTCAAAGGCGTTGGAAAGGGTCATTTTTCGGCCGTTGAAATAGCCCGGCATCATAGGGCCGCCGCTGATAAATATACAGGGTATATTTAGTCGTAGTGCTGCCATTAGCATCCCCGGCACAATTTTGTCACAGTTGGTTACAAACACCAGTGCGTCAAAGGGATGGGCCATCGCCATTATTTCAACGGAATCAGCTATATGCTCTCTGCTTATTAGAGAGTATTTCATCCCTTCATGCCCCATTGCTATACCGTCACATACGCCTATTGTAGGGAATTGGAATGGTGTTCCTCCGGCCATGCGAACTCCGGCCTTAACCGCATCGGCTATTTCATTCAAATGCAGATGCCCTGGAATGATATCGTTCTGTGCATTTACAATACCTATCATAGGCCGATGCATTTCTTCGTCCGTAAGCCCCAGCGCTTTGAACAGAGACCTGTGCGGAGCCCTGGTAACGCCTGATTTCATTTGGTCACTTCTCATGCTTTTCTCCTTTCTGAACTAATTTTTTGTTTTAATCAATATACCTTAGAAAATCGTGAGTTGTACGATGTCTTGGTGGAGTAGATGATTTTTATTGCTGTTATTTGATGACGTTGTATGATGTCTTAAGTGAAGTTTACCTTTTTTTGCGGGTATTGTCAAGAAATTTCTAAAAAATTATGCCTAGACGTAGTATGTCTCACTGAAAACAAGTGTTTCGTGCTGGATTTTGTGACAATACGTGGTATAATGTCTTTGTAGCTAAGTAGAAAAAGGAGGAACAGTATGTCAAATGATTTTATTCCCATTTCGCAGATTATAGCAAATAGAATTAGTGACATGATATTCCTGGAAAAAAAATATAAGGCCAACGATAAGCTTCCCAACGAATACCAATTGGCTAAAGAACTGGGGGTCAGCCGTACAACAATACGCGAAGCAGTAAAGACGCTTGTTGCAAATGGCGTGCTTGCCATAAAGAGGGGACGGGGTACATTTGTTACTGACCAGCCCGATGCTCCGGATGATCCCTTTGGTATTTCCTACCTGGAGGATAAGAAAAAACTGGTATGTAACTGGTTTGAAATGCGCTTGGTTTTGGAGCCCGCCAATGTGCGAATGGTGGTAGAGCGTGCAAGCGATGAAGAAATAGAAAAAATTATTGCATGTGAGAGGGAGGCTGCTCGATTAATCAGGGAAGGCAAACCCTATTCTGAAGCCGATCAGAGATTCCATGCAGCCATAGCACAGACAACTCACAACAGTGTTATTGAGTTGATGTTACCTGCTATTGAAGCTGCCATAAGCGATGCCATATACACCGCAGTGTATGCAGGAACCCACAAGCGTTCAATCGAAAATGCCCTGATTAATCATAAAAGAATTGCAGATTTTATTAAACAGCGTGATGCCGATGGCGCTGCCCTTGCAATGTATTATCATATAAAGAGGGGTATTATTGATTTGGAATGCAAAGAACCGCAATGAAAAATGTTGCAATGCAACGCAAATATTTTTCAAAACTGTTAAAACACGCCTGATGATATACAAATGAATTCCATACTGTCATAAATATTAAGAAGATTCTTTAATATGAATACTAAAATTACTGATGATAATCCTCCAAGAATAAAGGCTTTCAAAACCATTAATTTCTCCTCCTATTATTTGATTGCTACATATAGTAAGAAGAATGGGAATTATTAATTTTTCCCACCATTTTATTTTAACCACCTGTAGTTTGAGCATATCTAAAATAAAACTGATATGAGATTATAGTAACTATTGCATGACTAAAAGTTCCGAATAAAAACATTAGACCTAACTTCAGCATATTTGCTATCCCTTTCTTATTGCAC
>CAZGUG010000052.1:0-13661 GCA_964529035.1 uncultured Clostridium sp. | reverse complement strand
GGTCTTGAAGAAAAGGTGGGCATGGGTGTGGGGTACAGTATTTTCAGGTCCATGAGAAACGGGATACTGTCCAACGACATTCACAACTATGCCGCAGCATTGACGGCGGCCGGGGCGGATGTCAGAATGGCCGGGACCAAGATGACTGTCATGAGCAGTGCAGGTAGCGGCAACCACGGTATTACAGCCATACTTCCGGTGGTTGCCGTGGCAGAGAGAATGCAGGCCGGTGACCGCGAATTGGCAAGGGCTTTGACACTGAGCCATATTGTTACAATATATATAAAGAGCTATACGGGAAAACTCTCCGCACTGTGCGGATGCGCGGTGGCGGCTGCCACAGGTGCAAGCAGCGGTATAGCACTGCTGTATGGCGCTAACAACCGCCAGATTGAGGGAGCAATTAAAAACATGGTTGCCAACATCACCGGCATGATTTGCGACGGTGGAAAGGTAGGCTGTGCGCTTAAACTTTCAACCGCGGCCTATGCGGCTCTGCAGTCCGCAGTGTTGGCAGTTGAAGGCACGGTGGTACCCTGTGACAACGGAATAATTCACTGCAGCGTTGAGAAGACCATACAAAACCTCGGAAGGGTCAGCTACCCGGGGATGATGGAGACCGACCATACCATTCTAGAAGTAATGGTGGACAACCTTGCCACCAACAAAAGAAACTGTATTGGCTGCTGATAAGCAGCCTCTACTGTTCTTCATAGTATATCATCCTGTAATATGACGTTTTGAACCCCAGTTTCCTATACAGCTTTTTCGCCCTTCTGTTATCCAGGTCAACATGAAGGGACAGTTTACCCTTTGTAAGCTCTATCATTTCGTTGATAAGTTTGGTGGCTATGCCGCGGCCTTTGTTTCCTTCCTTGGTGCAGATATACGCGAGATGGTATGTAGGTATAAATTCCTTGAAGCCAAGGTTTACAACCACACATATACCCTGGGGAGTATTGTTCCTTAGGGCTAAAAGTATAAAACCGGTCCTTACTGCGGCCTGGACCGCATCTTCGGTTTCTTCTATGGGATCTGAGTATTCCTGCAGCCATTCCTTTATCCAGCGGGAAATTGTATCCCTGGAATACTCATTGAAATTGGTGATTCGTTGAAGCTGAATATCACTTTTACCGTTATTGAGAACTATCACGTGCTTTCCGTTTTCAATCCTGCCTTCCTTGGCCAGCTTGTAAAACCCGGCGAAGGAATAACCCTCCTCAGCTGACAGCAGTATGTTTTCTTTTTGTTTTAATGTTTTGACACTTTCTTTCAGCAGGTTTTCGTCCACCGATATTATTTTTCCGTTTGTATCATGAACGGCTTTTAGGGTATCCTCAAGCAGGGCCCCCTTACCTGTAAACAGGTGCCTTGTGTATTTGTTGATCTTAATGTCATAGTCTTCTAGGTCGCGTATCTCCATATTCCTTTTATAGTCATCATATATGGTATTACCCTTTGGTATTGTGCATGAAAATATTTGAGGGTACTTGTTTATACTGCCTTCAACCCACTTGTTCATGAAACCGTTATAAAGGCTGGATACGGTATATCCATAGCTCAACTGTATGAATACGGTGCTGATGTTGTCACCCAGCTTTTCAGCAATCTCTTCGCCTATTTTCTGAAGTGCTATCATACTAAGATGCATATTTGCGTACTGGTTGGAGGCGTTGTACAGGCCGCTTTTTCTGCAGTAGTCATCCACAAGCTCGTACTTATTATTCCTGTTGGTGTCTGTGAAGTCAAGCAGCAGGCCGCTGCCAAAGGATTTCGTTTTCCAGTTTTCTTTTCTGAACAGAGGAACTTTGACATCAAGGGCATACTCTTCGCAAAATTTAACCACTGAGTTAATATAGTCATAGGATCCATCCACCAAAAGGCCGCTCTTTTTCTGATGAAGGGCATCCTTGACTATTACTTCGGAAACCCTGTCGTACTTATGACCGAAGGGGTTTGTTCCTTCCAGTTTAAAGTAAATTTGTTTTACCCCCAGGTACTGCTCCAGGTTTTTGGCACGAAACAGTGGGGTTTTTCCGGGTTTATTCAAAAAACCACTCCTTTATAATAGTCGGATACAGTATTAGATAATATAAAAGACCGCCACTTCTGTCAAGTTTTGGTCTTTTACAGGTACAGATATTTATATTGTTTCCCGAAAAATTTAAAAAATGCGGTCGGCGGGAACCGTTCCCGCTACCGTATTTTTATTTGTACTTAGGTGTCTAACCCGGCCAGAAAGCCCTTTGCCCCAATAATGTGTTTTTTTACCTGTTCCGGAGCGGGCCCCCCGGGTATATCCCGAGCCTTTATTAAGTTTTCAGGCTTGATTGCCTCCAGGATATCCTCTTCAAAGGCCGGTGATATTTTTTTGTAGTCCTCCGGCGAAAGCTGTTCAAGGGTTATGTCTTTCCGGGAGCACTGCAGTACCAGCTCTCCCACAATCCGGTGGGCGGTGCGGAAGGGCACACCTTTTTTTGCCAGATAGTCCGCAACATCGGTGGCGGCGGTAAACCCACGGCCTGCCGCAGCCAGCATTTTTTCTTTATTAAAGTCCAGGGTGGACAGCATGGGCACAAACATCGAAAGGCAGCCCTTTATCGTGTCGATTGTATCAAAAACGCTTTCCTTGTCTTCCTGCATGTCCTTGTTATAGGCGAGGGGTAAACCCTTCATGACGGTAAGAAGGCCGAAGAGGTTCCCGTATACCCTGCCTGTTTTTCCCCTAATAAGTTCCGCCGCATCCGGGTTTTTTTTCTGTGGCATAATGCTGCTTCCGGTGCTGTAGGCATCGTCCATTTCCACAAAGCCGAACTCAGTGGTTGACCAAAGGATCAGTTCTTCGCAAAAACGACTGAGATGCATCATAATAACTGAGGATGCGGCCAAAAATTCGATTGCATAATCCCTGTCGCTGATGCCGTCAAGGCTGTTTGCCGTGTATGAGGAAAAGCCCAGCAAGTCTGTCGTAAGCTGTCTGTCCAGCGGATAGGTGGTGCCGGCCAGCGCACAACTGCCCAGTGGGTTTTCGTCCATACGGCGGCGGCAGTCCTCAAGGCGGCCGATATCCCTTTTAAACATTTCAAAGTAAGCCATAAGGTGATGGGCAAGGGTAACCGGCTGGGCGTGCTGAAGGTGGGTATACCCCGGCATGATAGTGTAAAGATTCTTTTCGGACAGGTTTACCAGCACCTCAAGCAGGTCTTTTATCTGCCCTTTTAGCACACGAATCTGTTCCTTGAGATACAGTTTGAAGTCAACAACCGCCTGGTCGTTCCTGCTCCTTGCGGTATGCAGCTTTTTGCCGGTTTCTCCGATCCTGTCGGTCAGAAGCTTTTCAATATTCATATGAATATCTTCATACCCTGTATCAAATTCAATTGTCCCTTTTTCAATATCATCCAGTATCGAAGAAAGGCCTTTCCTTATCTTTTCATATTCCTCTTTGGTAAGTATACCGCATTTTAAAAGCGCCTTGGCATGAGCCGTGCTTCCCAGAATGTCCTGCTTATAAAGGCGCATATCAAAGGAAATGGATGAGTGAAAGTCATCCATTTCCCGTTTGGTATCCTTTGTAAAACGTCCCGACCACAGTTTCATACCGCTTTAATCTTCCTTTGGGATTTATTTTCCTTATTTTCGTTCATAAGCGCCCTTACCTTCAGGGGCAGACCAAAGAGGTTTATAAAGCCCTCCGCATCCTTTTGGTTATATACATCGTCTTCGCCGAAGGTGACGTATTCTTCGTTGTAAAGTGAATAGGGGGATTTACTGCCGCATACTGTGCAGCTTCCCTTGTAAAGCTTAAGCTTTACGGTGCCGGTAACCGTTTCCTGGGTACTGTCCACAAAGGCGTCAAGCGCTTCTTTGAGGGGAGTGTACCACAGGCCGTCGTAAACAAGCTGAGCGTACTGGTTTGCCACCGTATCCTTAAAATAGGTGGTCTGACGGTCAAGGGTCAGGCGCTCCAGTTCCTTGTGGGCGTTGTATAAGATGGTGCCGCCGGGACATTCGTAAACCCCGCGGGACTTCATTCCCACAAGCCTGTTTTCCACCATATCTATTATGCCTACACCGTTTTGGCCACCTATTTCGTTTAGTTTTTCCACAAGGGCCAGCGGTTTATACTGGGTGCCGTTAACGGCCTTGGGTATGCCTTCTTCGAAATACAGTTCCAGATAGGTAGGCGTATCCGGAGCTTTTTCCGGCGGAACCGTCAACAGATAAGTACTGTCGTCGGGTGTAAACCACGGGTCTTCCAGGTCCGAACCTTCATGGCTCAGGTGCCACAGGTTTCTGTCCATACTGTAGGGGTGCTCCTTTGTTACCGGTATCGGTATATCCCTTGCCGTGGCATAGTCAACGGATTCTTCCCTGGATTTTATGTTCCATATCCTCCAGGGTGCGATTACCTTCATATGCGGACTCAGGGCTTTGATTGTGAGTTCAAAGCGCACCTGGTCGTTGCCTTTGCCGGTGGCACCGTGGGCTATTGCCACTGCGCCTTCCTTATGGGCAATCTCAACCAGTTTTTTTGCAATCAGGGGGCGGGCGAAGGAAGTACCAAGCAGATACTTCCCTTCATAAGCAGCGCCCGCTTTCAGGGTTGGGAAGATATAATCCTTTACAAATTCCTCTTTGACATCCTCAACGTATATTTTACTGGCCCCCGACATTATTGCTTTTTGTCTTGCCGCCTGGATCTCCTCTCCCTGGCCTACGTCGACGCATACCGCTATAACCTCGTAGTTATAGTTTTCTTTAAGCCAAGGTATAATTATTGAAGTGTCCAGCCCGCCTGAATATGCCAGGACCACCTTATTCTTTGAGACCATCCAAACTCCTCCTAACAATGCGTATTATTATACAGGTTATTATAATAATTATACTATTATTTAATATTTATGCAATACTTTTTTAAAAAATTATATATTAATTTTTAAAAGTCTTCCGGATGCGGTTGATTCTATTGGGTTACAGGATGAAGGATTGGATGTTGTTTATGCATAAATATACTAACAAGATAAAAAGCGGGGCACACCGGTTGTTCCGGTATGCCTCATGACTTCAAGATTTACAGCTGGAATTCCCTGGCTATGGCAGCCACCGCCTTGTTCTGGTCCTTCGGGTCTATGGTGCAGGAGATGCGTATTTCCGAGGTAGTAATAATCTTTATGTTTATATCATTTTCCGCCAGCACCGAAAACATTCTGGCGGCCACTCCCGACTGGGTTCGCATACCCATTCCAACCACCGAAAGCTTGGTTATGTTTGTATCGGTTTCGGCATTAAAGGGACCTATCCTTTGTTCCAGTTTTTTCAGGCTTTCCAGTGCGTCGTCCAGATCATTTCTGGGTATTGTAAAGGATATACTCAGCCGTTCCTTTACCGGGGTAGTCTGGCTTATCATATCTATATTTATGTGTTTTTCGGCAAGACCGCTGAACAGTTTTGATATGGAGTCTATGTCACAGGGAAAATCGTTCACCGTTATCATTGCATCATTGTTGTCCACCGCCAGGCCGGTAATCACTGTCTTTTCCATTGTCTCATCACTCTCCTTAATATAGGTTCCCGGTGATTCACCGGTGTTCTTCGCGACATATATCGGTACGCTGTAATTATATGCAATCTCGATCGAGCGGGGATGCATTACGGCTGCACCAAGGCTGGCCATTTCCATCATTTCCTGGTAGCTGATGCTTTCCAGCTTGCGGGCATCGGGATAAAGCCCGGGGTCTATCGTGTATATGCCGTCAACATCGGTATATATCTCACACACCGCTCCCAGTTTTGCTGCCAGTGCCACCGCTGTTGTGTCGGAACCCCCGCGGCCGAGGGTTGTGATTTCATTATTTGTATTAATTCCCTGAAAACCTGCCACTATAACCACATTGTCTTTTTCCAGTTCCTTAAGAATAACCGAAGTATTAATATCAGCAATTTTCGATTTGGTATGAAAACCTTCGGTAATGAGTTCTATTTGATGGCCGGTGAAGGACCTGGCCCTGCACCCGATATCGTTAAGGGCTATGGATAATAGCGCGATTGATATCTGTTCCCCGGTGGACATCAGCACGTCAAGTTCCCTGGGTCGTGGATTGCTGCTCAGACCATAGGCGGTGGATATAAGCTCATCGGTTGTATTTCCCATGGCGGAAACCACCACCACCTGTTTGGCTCCGGAATCCTTCCTTTCCTTAACCCTTTTTGCAACGTTTTTTATCCTGTCCAGGTCTCCCACCGACGAACCGCCGTATTTTTGTACTATTATGTTCATTGCTTCACATCCTTGTCCGGTATTTTATTAAAAAAAGCCATCGATTACAGGGAGTGCAATCGATGGCTCCTTATCGACTAATTTATCCCCTTAAATCTTCAAGAATTTTTGTTTTGTCCCTTGTTGTCTGGTCAATTCGTTTCAAAAATTTGGCCGGTGTGCCTGCAACCACCACTTCCGGTTCCACATCCCTGGTAACCACAGAACCCGCGGCCACAACCGCTCCTTTCCCAATACGCACGCCTTCCAGTACAACCGCATTTGCCCCAATAAGCACATTGTCCTCTATTACAACCGGAGCACTGCTGGGGGGCTCAAGGACGCCGGCAATAACCGCTCCCGCTCCGATGTGCACATTTTTTCCTATTATTCCTCTGGCGCCTACCACGGCATTCATATCTATCATGCTGCCTTCACCAATATCCGCACCTATGTTTATCACGGCTCCCATCATAATGACCGCACCTCTGCCTATTGTGCACCTGTCCCTGATGAGTGCGCCGGGCTCTATCCGGGCATTTATGTTTTTGAGGTCAAGAAGGGGTATGGCCGAATTCCTTCTGTCGCAGTCCAAATGGTACTTTCTTATTTTTTCCTTGTGATACTCCAACAACTTCAAAAACTCGGCGTATTCACCAATAACTATCCAAAAACTGCCGCTTCCGAACAGCTTTAAATTCTCAAACTCCACACCTTCAAGGTTTCCGTCTATATATGCCTTAACGGGAGTGGTCTTAACCGCGTTCTTTATATAGGCTGCTATTTTGTACGGGTCATTCAGTTCATTGTTAAGGCAGTTCATGGTATCGCATTTATCCTTTGTCATTGGAGTATCATCCTTTCTATTCGTTGATTAGAATACTGTCCATGTCGTAAAACCCTTTTTCCTGCTTTGTTATAAACCTGGCGGCCCTTAGGGCACCCAGGGCAAAGATCCTGCGGGACAGGGCCAGGTGCCTTATCTCTATTATTTCATCGGGTCCTGCAAACAAAACGCTGTGTTCACCGGGCATGGTTCCGCCCCGGACCGCATGTATGCCTATCTCGCTGTCTCTTCTTTTGCTCGACTGCGGTGACCTGCCGTATATGAAATCTTTCTCCCCTGTAGCTTCCTTTATCGCTTCCGCCAGCATCAGGGCGGTTCCGCTGGGGGCGTCAACTTTTTGTTTGTGGTGAAATTCGGTGATTTCTATATCAAAGCTGTCGGACAGCACCCGGGCGACCCTGCGGCATACATCCTTGACAAGGTTAACTCCCAGCGACATGTTTGCGGAATTGAATACCGGTACGGATTCTGCGGCCTGTTTAAGCAGGCCTGCGTGCTTTTCTTCAAGGCCGGTGGTAGCCACCATAAGCGCCGTGTTGTTTTTGACGGCATAGGATACAAGTTCGGGTACGGATTCCGGTCTCGAAAAGTCAACTATCACATCGGCCTTGGCGTCAACCTGGTCAATTCTTTCGAATACTGGATAACCGAAGGGACTTTGGACGGTGTTTTTGTCAACGCCGGCGATAATTTCAATATCCTGCATTTTTGACACTTCTTCGGATATTACTCTGCCCATCTTCCCACTGCAGCCGTTAAGAATAACCTTAATCATGCTACTGACCTCCCAGGCGGAAACCGTAGTTTACAAGGGATTTTTTCAGATACTCAAGGTTTTGTCCGGTCATGCTTGTCAGCGGCAGTCTTAGTTTGCCGACGTTGTATCCCAACAGGTTCATTGCAGTTTTGACGGGTATCGGGTTTACTTCGCAAAACAACGCCTTGAAAAGCGGTATAATCTTAAGCTGTAGTTCCCTGCTCTTTTCCACGTTTCCTTCCAGGTAAGACGCTACCATATCATGCATTTCCTTCGGGATAATGTTTGCGGTCACCGATATAACTCCTTTGCCCCCAAGGGACAGTATGGGTACCACCTGGTCGTCGTTCCCTGAAAATATATCCAGTTTGTCTTCGCACAGGTAGGCGGTCTCTGCAATCTGTGTGAAATTCCCCCCGGCTTCCTTAATGCCGGATATGTTTTTATGTTCGCAGAGTTCCTTCAGCGTGTTAGGCAGAATATTAAGACCTGTTCTGCCGGGCACGTTATATATTATTATAGGTATGTCAACGCTGTCTGCAACTGCTATGAAGTGCTCCACCAGCCCCTTTTGGGTCGTTTTATTGTAATAGGGGGTTATGACCAGCAGACCGTCCGCACCTACTTCCTGTGCGTACTTGCTTCTTTTAATGGTTTTAGCCGTATCGTTTGTGCCGGTACCGGCTATTACCGGTATTCTTCCGCCTGTTTTTTCCACGGCGTATTTTATCGCAGCCTTTAATTCGTCTTCGGTCATGGTTGAAGCTTCGCCGGTGGTTCCGCAGATGATGATGGCATCGGTTGACTGCTCAACATGCATTTCGATTAGTTCTCCAAGCTTCCCGAAGTCTATACCGCTTTCTGTAAAGGGAGTAACTATGGCAACTCCCGATCCGGTAAAGATTGACATCAAATCACCCTCCTGTTATTTTTTTGTTATGCGCACTGTTCCTATGTAAAACCGCCATTGACGGTTATTATGATGGAACATTACATGGTCTCGGCGACCAGTTCCGCTATCTGGACTGCATTTGTTGCGGCACCCTTTCTTACATTGTCTGCGACCACCCACAGGTTAATTCCGCTTTCAACGCTTTCGTCCCTTCTTATGCGGCCCACATACACAGTGTCAGTATTGACAGCGGTACTTGCCAGGGGATACAGGTTGCTTCGCGGATCGTCCACGACCTTTATTCCGGCACCTTTTTCCAGGCACTCCTTAAGTTCTGCTAGGTCGAACTTACGTATGAGTTCAACGTTTATGGATTCGCTGTGGCAGAATTCCACCGGTACCCTGACGGTTGTCGCGGTTATTCTCAAAGTATCGTCTCCCAGTATTTTACGGGTTTCGTTTATCATTTTCACTTCTTCTTTTGTATAACCGTTTTCAAGGAATACGTCAATATGGGGCAGGCAGTTGTTGACAATCGGATGGGGATAAAGAGCGGGACTTTTTCCCGCCAGTCCGTCGGCCAGGTCCCTGATACCCTTGTTGCCGGAGCCTGAAACAGCCTGATAGGTAGAGAATACGATTCTCTTTATTCCATACCTGTCATAAAGGGGTTTAAGAGCAACCACCGCCTGTATGGTTGAACAGTTGGGATTGGCAATGATTCCATTATGCTTTTTGACAGCTTCGGGATTCACTTCGGGAACGACAAGGGGGATGTCCTTTTCCATCCTCCAGGCACTGCTGTTGTCCACCACCACCACGCCCTTTGAAGCGGCGACGGGTGCATATTTCTTACTCGTATCTCCCCCCGCCGAAAACAGTGCCAGGTCAATATCCCTGTCAAAGGAGTTATCGGTAAGTTTCTCAACCCGGTAATCCTTTCCGTTGAATGCAAGGGTTATGCCCTCCGACCTGGCGGATGCAAACAGGTAGAGCTCATCCACAGGAAAATCCCTTTCCTCCAACACCTTGAGGAATGTTCTGCCGACCATTCCCGTTGCACCTACTATTGCAACCTTTAAGCCTTTCATGTCTTCAGCCTCCTAAAGCATAAGTTTTCCCCTATAATAATTATATGTAGCGAAGTATAATATATTATGGAGCGTATAAATAAGCCGGCGTATACATAAAGCCGGCTGACACTAAGGTATATAAGCCTACAAGATCAAGGCAGGCCTGATATAATGATAGCGCTCCACCGGTTAGGGTGACAGTTACCCGGCTGTTAACCGGATACCCAGGCAACACTTCAAGGGAGGAGTGAAACCTTCGGCATTTTCCCCTTTCACTATCCTTCAACGGAGTCCCTCCTCCTTAGGATACTTACTGATGAAAGATGCACCTCTATCATACTTATGATTAATTTTAACCATGATAACATTAAATAGATTGTATGTCAATGACATGCAGCGGATACGAACTTTTTGATATTATATAATCAGGACGATTAAAACCTTTGGAAGGGACGGAAGCAGCTTATGTATGATTTGGTTATAAGTGACGGAACAATTATTGATGGTACCGGTGCTCCTGCCTATACCGGAAGCATTGGTATAAACGAAAGCAGGATTGAGCACATTAGTGCCGGCAGACTGTATGGAAAACATACGGTTGATGCGAGAGGGCTGACAGTGGCCCCGGGTTTTATAGATGTTCACACGCATTCGGACATAAGCTTTTTAACCGGAAGCAGAATGGAAAGCAAAATCTTCCAGGGAGTTACCACTGAAATAGTTGGAAACTGCGGAGTTTCAGTCTTTCCGGCTCCGGACAGGGACGATTATTATAAGCTGTACAGGGATTACATCTCGGGACTACTGACGGGAGCCGACAGAATAAAAGAAAGATTTAAAGATATAGGCGATTACAGGAATATGTTAAGCGAATCCGGAATGGCAGTTAACTGTGGAATTATGGTGGGTCACGGAACGTTGAGGATTTGCGCCATGGGTTTTGAAGACAGGAAACCCACCGGTGAAGACATGGACAAAATGAAGAAACTGCTGGATTTCCAGATAAAGCACGGTGCCCTTGGCATGTCACTGGGTCTTATATATCCCCCGGGAAGTTTTGCCGGAAAACAGGAATTAACGGAGCTTGCCGGGGTGATCAAAGCACATGACGCGGTTCTGGCGGTACATTTAAGGAATGAGAATGACGGAATATTTGAGGCGGTAAAGGAGATGACCGGCATTGCCAAAGCCACCGGGGTACATGTGCATATATCCCATTTAAAACTCATGGGGGAGTTGAGCCGGAACAAAGCAGGGAAACTGCTTAGCCTTATTGATATTGCAAACAGGGAAGGAGCCGTCGTTACATGCGACCAGTATCCCTATTCCGCATCAAGTACGACACTTGCAGTCCTTGTACCTTCCCCGATCCATCAAGGCGGGACCGGGAAAATGCTGAAAAGGTTAAGGGAAAAACCGGCGGCCTTTGAACAGCAGATTGAAAAGCACCCCAATATGAGGGAATGCTGCTGTCCGAACTGGCGGAGAGCATGGAATTGAGCCCTGCACGGACGGTAATAAGGATCCTGGACGAAACCGATGGGAAAGTCAAGGCCATCTACTTTTCCATGAGCGACAGGGACGTTGAGGAAATCATGTCAAGAGAGGATATTGTCACAGGCAGTGACGGCTGTGCAATGGATTTTGACAGCCGTACACAAAACGGATTACCTCACCCCAGAAATTTCGGAACCTTTCCCAGGACGTTAAGAATGGGCAGGGAGATCGGCAGGCCAAGCAGGGAAAAGATAATAAGGAAAATGACGGGTCTCCCGGCGGGGATATTCAGGCTGAAGGATACCGGCAGCATATGTGTTGGAAACTATGCGGATATTACGGTATTTGACTGGGACAGATTCAGGGATACCGCAACCTATGACAGGCCCTATCAGAAGCCGGTGGGGTTAAAGCATGTTATAGTATCGGGGTCGTTAATACTTGAGGACGGGAAAATAACCCGAAACAGTCCGGGAAGAATATTAGGGAAAGGCACTCGCCGGCATAAGCGGCACTAGACCTGCAGGTATTGTTTTGCAGCCTGATTGATGATATATTTTATTGGGATGCAGTAATAATGCCGGAAACGGGAGGGGATTTTTTGATCAGTGTGAGGGAAGGAGTTCTTGAGCTAAGGGAAGATGTGGTAAACCTGAGAAGGAAAATACATAAAAATCCGGAACCGGGTCTGGAGGAGCATGAAACCTCCCGTACCATAAAGGAATACTTTGAAGGTCTCGGGGCCAAGGTCAGGACAGACCTGTTTGGTACCGCGGTGGTTGTGGACATTGAAGGAAAAGACGGCGACAGATGTTATGCCTTCAGGGCGGATATGGATGCCCTGCCGATGGAAGAAAGAACAGGCCTTGAGTTTTCGTCGGCCAAAAAGGGTATGATGCATGCTTGCGGGCATGACGGGCATATGGCAGCTCTGGCCGGCTTTGGAAGGTACATCGTTGAGAATAAGGACAGGCTTATGCATAATGTGCGTTTAATATTCCAGCCGGCGGAGGAGGGTCCCGGAGGTGCGCTTCCCCTAGTAAAAGCGGGGGTTATGGAAAACCCGAAGGTTGACGGAATATTCGGGTTGCACCTTTATCCCGACCTTGAGGAAGGGATGGTGGGGCTACGGTCCGGGCCCATGATGGCGCAGACCCAGGAGTTGTATATAGACATATCCGGCGAAAGCAGCCACGGGGCACAGCCCCACAAGGGAAAAGACGCGGTGGTGGCTGCGGCTCATATGGTAGCAGCATATCAAACCATAGTTAGCAGGTCGGTTGACCCGATGGAGCATGCGTTGTTTACCATAGGCAGGGTTGTTGCCGGTGAAAGGATTAACGTAATCGCAAGGAAAGCACGGATAGAGGGTACCATGAGGACCTTCCGCGAAGAGGACTATAACCTGGTACTTGAAAGGATTAATGCAATAACAGAAGGAATAGGGCGGGCTTTCGGCTGTAGCACCGATATCGGGTTTGGATGCGGTATGCCGGCGGTGGTAAACGATATTGAACTGACAGAACTGGTTTTTTCGGCTGCGGGAATAGGGAATGCAAGGGAAATAAAACCGGTTATGCTTGCCGAGGATTTCTCCCACTATCAGAGAATTGTTCCGGGAGTGTTCTTTATGCTGGGTACCGGAAACAGGGATGAAGGATACGTTCATCCGCTGCACAGCTGCTATTTTAATTTTAACGAAGAAGTTCTGACTGTGGGTTTAGAGATGTATGTAAGGATACTTGAGGGACTTGGGGGTATCAGGTAGTAATCCCAAGCTGGTACTCGAGTTTTTTAAGCAGTATATACAGAAGTTTTTTTTCAAGCTGGGTCATATCGATTGTTTCGAAGGCACCTTCGGCACAGCCGTTGGACAACAGGGCTGCCCTTACAGCTTTACCCCTGGCGGTGAGGTTTATATATTTTTTCCGTTTATCGCCCCTGTATTTGGTTCTTTCTATCAGGTGGTTTTGCTCCATGGTTTTTAAGGCTTCAGAAAGGGTGCTTTTGCTCATGCTGCACTGCTTGGAAAGAATGGTATGGGTGAAAAAGAAGTCCCTGTCAATTACCGATATAACCCTTGACTGGCTCGGGGAAAGGCCCATTGAAACAAGGGCACACCTATCAAGGGTATCCAGTGAGGTGGAAACCCGTCTTATCAGTTTAGTTATCTCGATTAGCATTTCGGTCTGTTCCATTCGGATCTTCCCCTCCCTCAATAGTTCGGCCTGGAACCATTATATTTCCAATAGATGGAATTGTCAACCGGGCGGTTAAAAAGGTATGTGTCAAGTAATCGTTGGCAATTAATTAATCTTTTCTGCATTCCAATATTA
>CAZGUG010000051.1:0-14073 GCA_964529035.1 uncultured Clostridium sp. | reverse complement strand
CCCTGTTTTCAAGGCTTCCAAAGATCTTGGTGTTTATTCAAGTGTCAAAAACCCGGAAGGGATCTCAAATCTTGATTACACGTCTTAATTACTATCGCTTAGTGGACAAAAATTTAAAATAATTATTGATTATTTTTTTTAGATATATTAAAATACAGGTATGATATTCTACTAATACATTATTTATATAATAACCTTTGTAAGGAAATTTAAGGGGTGCAATACAACTGAATAAATACTGCCAGAAATGCTTCGAGTCTGAAATTCTAAGGTATACTATGAATTCAGACCGACAGGGTATAACTGGAAACGGTTGTGCCTCCCGGTGTGGAAAGAAGTAGTTTGGATGAATGCGGTAGTTTTTCACATGGGGCTAAACATTAGGTTTAGCTTTATTTGTCCATAGCTTTAAAATACCGGGAACGGAATTTGTTGCCGGTATTTTAATTTTCCCGGTATTTTATGGACTAAAACTGGAATCTAAACAAAAGAGAGGAGGGCTGCCATATACGGAATGATGTTGTAAGGCTGCATCAATTAATACGGGAAGGCAAATGCTGCACCAGTGCTATAGTACAGCTAGGTCTGGAGATGAAGGGCCAGGAAAACAAGCAGCTTGTTGGGGCAGTAAGCGGACTTTGCCGGGGGGTCCAAAGCGGGTTGACCTGCGGGGCTTTGACAGGAGCGGCCTGCATGCTGAACATAATTGACCCCGTAAATGCAAATACCAATCTGATACCGGAACTTGTGGAATGGTTTACGGCTACTTATGGAGAGAAGTACGGGGGCATTAGCTGTAAAGAGATAATTGGAGGTGATGCGGCAAACCAAACAGGAAGATGCCCTGCGCTTATTGAGGCAACTTTTCTGCAGGCAAAATCCATTCTGTTCGACTACGGGTTTGATTTTGATTAATGCCTATGATTTTGTAAAGGGTTTGGATACGTTATAAAGAGTGGAGGTATGAAAATGAAACTAAAAAAGATGTGGCTTAACATAAACGGCGTAAACCGCATGTTTGCCTGTGATCCTGAAAAGGATACGTTGGCCGAAGTGCTGCGCCGTCTCGGGTTGACTGGTGTTAAGGTAGGCTGTGGTACCGGAGTGTGCGGGGCATGCTCGGTAATACTTGACGGAAAGGTTATCCGCTCCTGTACAAGAAAGATTGGTTCGGTCAAAGAGTACAGCAAGGTTATCACAATTGAGGGTATTGGTACTCCCACCAACCTGCATCCGCTGCAGGTAGCTTTTATGAACAACGGCGCGGTACAGTGCGGTTTCTGCACGCCGGGGTTTATCGTTTCGGCATACGGCCTTTTACAGGAGAATAATAATCCCACCCGCCAGGAGGTCAGGGACTGGTTCCAGAAGCACCGCAACGTTTGCCGCTGCACGGGATACAAACAAATAGTGGATGCGGTTATGGCTGCGGCAAGGGTTGTCCGGGGGGAAGCTACTATTGATGATATTACCTTTAAGCTTCCCGAGGACAAGGAGTATTACGGCAAGCCCCTGGTACGTCCGACGGCCATTGCAAAGGTCTGCGGCCTTGCCGATTACGGAGAAGACCAGGCGCTCAAGATGCCCAAGGAGACCTTGCACGTGGCGGTGGTCCAGCCAAAGGTTGCCCACCACGCAAAAATACTTAAGATAGACACCTCCGAAGCGGAAAAAATGCCCGGTGTTGTGAAGGTTATTACATACAAGGAATTAAAAGAAGCCGGCGGAACAAACGTAATGGCGGAAGGGCAGTTCCACGAGCGAACAACGGTTATGGTTCCAAGCAGGAAGGTGCTGGCAGAGGATAAGATATACCGCTACGGCGATGTTGTAGCCCTTGTTGCTGCGGATACAAAGAACCATGCCCGGGAAGCCGCGGCAAAGGTAAAGGTGGAGATTGAAAAGCTTCCGGAATACTTAAGCTACCTTGACGCCGTTATGCCGGATGCCATGCGCATCCATGAGGACACGCCCAATATTTTCTCCAGGCAGCCGGTCCTTAAGGGCGTGGGACTGGAGGAGCCTACAAAAGTGCAGGAAGTGATTGACAATTCTGCCTACAGCGTGTCCGGCAGCTTTTATTCAAGCCGTCAGCCCCATTTGTCGGTTGAGGGTACCACCGTTCAAGCCTTTTTTGACGAGGATGACAACCTGACCTTCCAGTGCAAGTCCCAGGGAGTCTACTCATCAAAGGGACGTATAGGCGATTCACTAGGCGTTCCCAAGGAAAAAATGCGTATAATAATGAACTCTACCGGGGCAAGTTTCGGTTGGTCCACAAACGCCGGTGACCTTTGTCTTGCTGGTGCCGCCGCGGTGGTAACCAAAAAACCGGTTGCCCTGTCCTTGAGTTATGAAGAGCACCAGCATTTTTCCGGAAAGCGCAGCCCCTGTCATTCCAACGGCCGTGTAGCCTGTGATGAAAACGGGAAGATTACCGCGGCAGAGTTTGAATTCGGTATGGACCATGGAGCCTATTCCTGGGGCGGGGACGATAAAATGACTAAACCGGTCCGTTTTGCATTTTTCCCTTATAAAGTACCCAATGTGGCTGGGCTTATCCGTGTAGCCAACACAAACCACAACTTTGGTACTGCTTATCGCAGCTATGGTTCACCCCAGGCTTATACCATGTCAGAGGCACTTATGGATATGCTTGCCGAGAAGGCGGGGATTGATCCCTTCGAGTTCCGCTGGATAAACATAGCGCGGCCGGGTGACACCAACATAAACAGCTATCCCTTCCGCCAGTACCCGATGGAGGAAATGATGAAAATAATGCGGCCCATTTATAAAAAGGCGGTTGCGGAGGCCAAGGCCGCCGATACCCCCGAGAAACGCCGGGGCGTTGGAATCTCCTGGGGAGGCTTTAATGTTACCGAGGGTGGTACCGACAGGGCGACGGTAGCCCTTGAACTGGGGCCGGACAACATAATAATCAAGTACGACACCTACCAAAACATGGGCCAGGGGGGCGACGTGGGTTCCCTGATGCTGACACTGGAAGCCCTAAAGCCGCTGGGTATTACCCCGGACCAGGTAAGACTTGTGCAAAACGATACCAAGATCTGCCCGGACAGCGGAATGTCGGGTGCCAGCCGTACCCATTTTATGAGCGGTAATGCCACCATTGCTGCCGCTGAAAAGCTAATGAACGCCATGCGCAAACCCGACGGCACCTATCGTACCTACGAGGAGATGGTGGCTGAAGGTATTGAGACCAAGTACTACGGCACCTATGAGACCACGACGGTACCCGGGCTGTGCCGCCTTGACCCCAATACCGGTATAGGAGACCCCACACCTGCGTTCACCTACTGCCTGAACCTCGCCGAGGTGGAGGTGGACACCGCCACCGGCAAGACAACGGTCCTTCGCTTCACCTGCGTGGACGATGTGGGTAAGGTGGGAAACATTGATGCCGTCAACGGCCAGGCTTATGGCGGTATATCCCACAGCATAGGTTTTGCCCTGAAAGAAAACTATGATGATGTGGAAAAACATGCAAACATGTACGGTGCCGGTGTACCGTATATCAAGGATATCCCGGACGAGATAAACGTAATTCACTACGAGCGGCCGGATGAGGAGGGCCCCTTCGGTTCATCGGGTGCTTCCGAGGCCTTCCAGTCCTCCGGGCATATGGCGGTTCTTAACGCCATATATAACGCCTGCGGTGTGCGTATCTACGAGATGCCCGCCACGCCGGAAAAGGTAAAGGCGGGACTGGATATAATAGCCGCCGGCGGTAAGATTGAGCCGCCGAAGAAATACTTCCTGGGTTCCGACCTGTACGATGACCTTGAAGACATGAAAGCCAATCCCGTTAAGTACGGGGGAGACGATTTCTTTATTCCGCTGGGCGACGGAGACGGCGAGAGATTCTTCTAGTTATGGAAAAGTTTAAAGAGAAAATTAAAACATGCCTGCAAAATGAGCCTGCTTTCTGTACAGCTGCCTGTCCCTTCGGGCTGGACATCCGGGACTTTATTCCCAAAATTAAGCGGGGCGCCTTTAACGCCGCTTACAGGAGCTACCTGAACGCGGTCGGGTTTCCCGGCATAGTAGCGCAGATTTGCCACCAGCCCTGTAAAGATGTATGCCCCAGGCGTTTTAAGGACCAGGCGGTTGCCATGAGGCTTCTTGAAAGGGCGGCCATAGACTATGCCCGTAATCTTAACCCGAACAGCTACAACCTGCCCGCCAAAAATAAAAGGATAGCGGTAATAGGGGCAGGTATAAGCGGGCTTGGGTGTGCCCTCCGCCTGGCATCCAAAAAGTACGACGTTACCGTATTCGAAAAATCGGACAGAATAGGGGGACATTTGTGGAACCTTTTATCCCCGGAGATTTTTCTGGCTGAAATAGAGAGGCAGTTTATGTATGAAGAGTATACGCTGCTTCTTAATACCCAAATAAAAAGCCTGGACCAGCTGGACTTCGATGCCGTGTACGTTGCCACCGGCTCAAAGGGTACAGACTTCGGACTGCGGCCCGGCGCCGGAGGTGCCTTTGCCAGTACAAGGCCTGGCGTTTTCCTTGGCGGAGAGCTGTGCGGAAGCAACATAATAGAAGCCATAGCCGACGGCCTTAATGTGACAAAGGCCATAGAACGGTATATAAAGACCGGCGGCATGAACCAGCCCCCGGAGCAGAGAGGAACCAAAATACAGCTTAAACCCGATTTTATTACTCCCATGGAGCAGGTGCTGCCCGACAAAGGAGATCCATTTACCAAGGACCATGCGATGAAGGAGGCCAAGCGCTGCCTTTTATGCGCCTGTGACGCCTGTATACGTCACTGCGATTTGATGCGTTATTACGGCAAGTTTCCCAGGCGTATAGGGGAAGAAGTTGAGATTACAGTGCATCCCGGTACGCTGGACGGGGACGGTACCGTGGCAACGCGCCTTATATCCACCTGCAACCAGTGCGGCCTTTGTAAAGAGGTTTGTCCCCAAGGGATTGACTCCGGCAACTTGCTGCTTCAAAGCCACCGTGCCATGCGCCAAAAGGGTGCCATGCCCTGGGCCTTCCATGACTTCTGGCTTAGGGATATGGAGTTTACAAACAGCGATGAAGCGGCACTTTGCAGGCTGCCGGGGTGGTACACCGAAAGCAGGTACGTATTTTTCCCGGGCTGCCAACTGGGGGCCTCCGATCCCCGGTATGTCACCGAGAGCTATCGGCTGCTTAAGGCACACCATCCCGATACCGCCCTGATGCTGAGCTGCTGTGGCGCCCCCGCCGAATGGGCGGGGGAAGGGCCCATTCATAATGAGGTAATAGAAAAGCTGCGAAGGGACTGGGTTTCCCTTGGAAAGCCAATCGTGGTCTTCGCCTGTTCCACCTGCTATGAAATGTTCGGGAAAAACTTACCCGAAGTTCGGGGCGTTCTCCTCTATAATCTGATAGCGGAACTGGGTATTTCCCCATCAAAGGATGGTGAGGGTGAAACCGTTTCGGTTTTTGACCCCTGTACCAGCAGGAATGAATCAGGGCTCCACCAGGCGGTACGGGACATCGCCGGTATGGCTGGCTTTAGCCTACAACGGCTACCCTATGAGGGGAAATATGCCCGGTGTTGCAGCTGGGGCGGGCAGGTGTCGGCCGCCAATCCCTCTTTCGCCCGTGAAGTGGTCAAGGTAAGAATTGCGCAAAACGACCATCCCTATATAGCCTATTGTGCCAACTGCCGGGACATATTTGCATCGGCGGGAAAGAAGTGTTATCACATACTGGATGTGGTATTCGGCATAAATGACGCCGAGCGAAAGCCCCCCACCCTGACGGAACGAAGATACAATAGAGCGCAGCTTAAACGCAGGCTGCTTAAGGAATACTGGAATGAGAAGTCGGAGGAAGAGCAAATGGAAAACAAGGTAAAACTATACATTTCCCCGGAGCTTAGGCAAAAGCTCAGCGATGAAATGTTGCTGGAAACCGATATTGAAAAAGTGGTGGAACACTGCGAAACGAGCGGCAGGAAGGTCGTGGACAAAGGCACCAACTCCTACACCGGGCACCTGATGATCGGGAATATGACCTACTGGGCGGAATACCGCAAGAAGGATGACGGGTTTGAACTGCTAAACGCCTACGGTCACCGGATGAAAATTGAGGAGGATTAGAGGCATGGAAGAAAAAAAGACGCTTACCTGTTACAGGTGCAACGTAGAGCTTAAAGCCCAAAAGACCTATTTCGAGTACCTGGGTCACAGCTTTCATGCCGATGTTCTTAGGTGTCCGGAATGCGGCGAGGTTTATATCCCGGAGGACCTGGCAAAGGGCCGGATTGCGGAAGTGGAAATGCAACTGGAGGACAAGTAAATGGTAGAGAGGGAAATTATCCGAAATACTTACAGTGTATGTCCCAAGTGCCTTAGGAGGCTAACCGCCCGTTATGTGCGAATAAATGGCAGCGTTTACATGCAGAAGGAATGCCCAGAGCATGGAGAGTTTTCCACCGTTATATGGCGCGGGTATGTGGATATGGATGACTGGACCAAAAATGCGGGAGAAACGGGTGATGAAGGGAACCCTAATTGTCCCAACGACTGCGGCCTTTGCTCGTACCATGCCCAGGACACCTGCTGCACGTTGCTGGAGGTGACCGACCGCTGCAACCTTAACTGCCGTTTTTGTTTCGCGGATAATGGGGACAGCCCCGACCCGACGTTGGAGCAAATCCGCCTTTGGTTAAACAAGTTGGCCAAACCGGGCAAAACCCTGGTGCAGCTTAGCGGCGGTGAACCCACGGTACGGGACGACCTGCCGCAGATAGTTGCCGCAGCTAAGGAAGCCGGGTGCAGGTACGTGCAGCTTAACAGCAACGGTATACGCCTGGCGGAGGATGAGGAATATCTTGAGAAGCTGGCCGGGGCGGGGTTATCCTTTGTATTCATGCAATTTGACGGCACCAGGGATGCCATATACCAAAAGCTGCGGGGTAGGAGGCTGCTTGAAATAAAGCAACGGGCCATTGAAAACTGTGCGCATTACAATATAGGCGTAACCCTTGTACCAACGCTGGTTCCCGGGGTTAACACCCACAACATAGGGGATATACTAAAATTTGCCATAGCCCGGTCACCAATGGTGAGAGGCGTGCATTTCCAGCCGGTAAGCTTCCTTGGCCGTATACCAGAGCTGCCCGCGGATGACATGCGTTTTACGCTGGATGAGCTTCTTATTGCGATTGAGGAGCAGGCCGGCGGGCTCATTAAGCTGGAAAACATAATTCCATCCCGATGCAACCATCCCCTGTGCGGTTTCCACGGTAATTTTGTTGTGATGCCGGACAGTATTGTACCCTTGCTGCACCGGGAACGGGCAGGGGAAGGATGCTGCAGCCCTACTACTGCCGATAAAAACCGGGCCTTTATATCGCGCCGCTGGCAGCGGCAGTCGCAGGGTAAGGGTAATTCGTCATGCTGCTGCGGTAAAGAGCCGGACATAAACAGCATGGAATATTTCCTGCGGCGGGTAAAGACCCACGGCTTTACCGTGACGGCTATGGCGTTCCAGGATGCCGGCAACATTGACCTGGAGCGTTTGCGCTGGTGCAGTCTCCATGTATTCGATAGGGATAGGTTTGTGCCCTTTTGCTCCTATTACCTTTCGAGGTGGCAAAAGCAATGATCATGAACAAGGCGGATGTCTGCAACACCGGGGTTTGCCGCCCGGGAGGGTTTACCATAACCGACAGGGCCCTGGAGTTTTGCAGTTTTAAAAAAGGTGCGAAGCTGCTGGATGTGGGCTGCGGGCTGGGTGCCACCGTGAGGCGCGGGACGGACGAATACGGCCTGGATGTTTACGGTATCGAAAAGGATAAAGAGGTTTTGGCACTGGCAAAGGCAAGGGCTTACCCGCAGTCCGACCGGCTGCGGTTTGGCGATGCCGTGCACATGCCCTTTGGCGACCGGGAGATGGACGGGATGCTTTTTGAGTGCAGCCTGTCCAAAATGAAAAACCCTGACGCGGTATTGCATGAAGTCTACCGTATCCTGAAGCCTGGCGGATACTTAATAATCTCGGACATCTATGCCCGGGGCGAACCGGCGCAGATGTGCGGCCTGCTGGGGCGGGTAGCCTCCCGGGAAGACCTGTGCAGGGAGCTTGAGAGCAGCCATTTTTCCGTTGAACTATTCGAAGATTATTCAGGGCTTTTGCGGGCAACCTGGGGGCAGATGGTTTTGGAGTACGGTTTAGATGCATTGTACGCAAATCTAAAAACCGACTGCTGCAAGATGCGGGCGGTTAAGTGCGGTTACTGCCTTATTATAGCTAAAAAGGAGTGCATATAGATGACCTCACCGGTCCAGGCATGGGTGGCGGAGCGTACCGGTTTAAAGGAACGGCTTACGGCGGAAACCCTTAACAGGTGGCAGATGGAAAGGGTAAAAGAAACCATAGAATACGCGCGGGATAATTGCGCCTATTACGCAAAAAGACTTCGGGACGTTGATACTTCAGGGCTTGAAACGCCGTACCATATGCAGTATATTCCATTCACCCGGCCGGAGGATGTCGCCCTTCACCCGGAGAGCTTTCTGTGCGTGCCCCAGCGGGAGGTGTCCCGTATTGTTACGCTTTTTACCTCCGGCAGCCTGGGAAGGCCAAAAAGGATTTTCTTCACCGGCCGGGACATGGAGAAAACGGTGGATTTCTTCGCCTGCGGCATGTCT
This sequence comes from uncultured Clostridium sp., assembly GCA_964529035.1. Lineage (GTDB taxonomy): Bacteria > Bacillota > Clostridia > Ch29 > Ch29 > CAZGUG01. Next base: position 5,386 of record CAZGUG010000051.1, on the reverse strand, counting down.
ACAATGACGCAAAGCGGTGAGAAAACCCTTGTTTTGATGTCGGGAGCAACCGAGTACAGTATAGGCGATTTGCTTAAGAAAGCGCTGGCACGGATTGGCGCAGAGGCTCATATCCACGGCAACGTGAAGGATGTACAAAGGGCGATAGTTGCGGCCAAAGGGTTTGACTGCCTGGTAGGGATACCCGCCGAGGTAATGTATATGGCCCGGACCGATGGAAATTTGCGCCCCAAAAGCGTGCTGCTAAGCGCCGACTATGTGCCGGAGAGCATTATAAAGGGTATAGAGGACCGGTGGAAGTGCCGCGTGTTTACCCATTACGGGATGACCGAAACGGGTTTTGGCGGCGGTGTCCAATGCAGCGCAGGCCTTGGGTATCACCTGCGTCATGCCGACCTTCTGTTTGAGGTCGTGGACCCGCAGTCGGGAAGGCAGGCCGCTCCTGGGCAGTACGGCGAGGTGGTTATTACAACGCTATCCCGGGAGGCCATGCCGCTCATACGCTACCGTACCGGCGACATGGCACGGATGCTGGAAGGAATCTGTCCCTGCGGAGGTATACTGCCCCGGCTTGACAAGGTCATGGGCCGGTATGCCAACGCCATACCTATAGAGGGCGCGGGACATTTAAGCATTCACAGGCTGGATGAGGTAGTGTTTGCGGTTCCCGGAGTTCGCAACTATAGTGCAAAGCTTATAATTTCAGACCGGGGGAACGTATTAAGCCTGACGGTGGATGCAACAAATAATATGGACCGTGACAGGTTTTTGGGATACTTAAATAAAAGTATTGCCCGCGGGGTGAGTTTGCAGGTATGTTACGCCAGGGTCAGCCCCTGTACCGGTACGGCCAAGAGGCGTATTTACATAGAACGGCGATAGCTTTGGACTTATTCAAAATATTTTGCGGGGAGGAAAAACCATGGAATTTAAAAATGCAGGAATAGTCAAGAAGGCAAACATTTACTTTGACGGCAGGGTAACCAGCAGAACAATCTTCACCGAGGAAGGTGAAAGAAAGACTCTTGGCATATTTTTGCCGGGAGAGTACGAGTTTAATACAGGCAGCGAGGAACTAATGGAGGTGCTGGGCGGAGAGATGAAGATAATGCGCATGGGAGAGACAGAGTATACTCTCTTTAAGGAAGGCGACAGCTTTGTTGTGCCTGCCAATTCCAGTTTCAAACTAATAATCGAAGGCGTTGCGGATTATTGCTGCTCTTATCATGATTAGGATGGATTTTTTTCTTCAAAGACAGAATTGTTTTATTAATTTGCTGCAAACAAGGGGGTAGTCGTATGAAAACCGGAGCGGTGGTGGTAGCAGCCGGATTGTCTTCAAGGATGAAATCCTTTAAACCAATGCTGCAGCTTTCAGGTTCAACGGTGATTAGGACAGCGGTTTCGGCTCTCAGGTCGGCGGGAGTTTCGCCGGTGGTGGTTGTTATAGGCAAGAATGCCGAAAAACTGCGTAAACACCTGTCCGATCTTGATGTTATATTCGTATACAACAAAAACTATGCCAGTACCGATATGTATCATTCTGCGTGCATGGGACTTAAGTCTATCCACGGCAAAACCGACCGCGTGTTCTTTTTGCCGGGTGACGTGCCCCTTTTCTCCCGTAACAGCCTGTTTACCATGATGGGGTATATGGACTACAGCAGCTGCAGCATTCTAATCCCTGCACATAACGGAAAAAAAGGTCACCCCGTCCTTATTAAAAGTGATGTAATACCCCAGCTTGTTTCCTATAAGGGCGGGGAAGGTCTAAAGGGAGCGATAGAGGCATTTGCCGGTGCAAAGGATGTAATAGAACTTCCGGATATGGGACTGACCATTGATGCCGACAGGCCGGAGGATTATCAGCTTCTGCAAAGCTATGCAAAGAGCCTGGCATTGAAAAAGCCGGTGGAATGCTCTGTAAAGGTCAGCCTGCAGCGGAAGGAAACCTTCTTCGATGACAAGACCGCCGCCCTACTGCAGCAGGTCGCCCGAACCGGCTCGCTGGCCCAGGCATGCTGCAGCATGGGTATTTCCTACAGCCACGGGTGGAAGCTTGTAAAGATTGCGGAAAGCCAGCTTGCATTTTCGCTGCTGGACAGCCGTTCGGGCGGTGCTTACGGGGGCGGCTCCAGCCTTACAAAAGAGGCAAAGGGGCTGCTGGAGGCATACCATCGGTTTAAGCAGGAAGTGGTTTATTTTAGCGAGCTTAACTTTCATAAATTTTTTTATCGTTATCAAAAAGAGGCTAGATGACGGCGATACTATTTAAAAGCGTTATCTTCCAAAAATATAACGGCTAAGGGCGGTAGTTTACAGTGATACCAACAAGGGAGCAGTGTTTACAAATTCTGTCGGATTGTTGCGTGCCGGCAGGGGTGCAGAAACATTGTCAATTGGTTGCCAAGGCAGCGGTTCGTTTAGGAAAGCTTTTGAACGGCAGAGGATACAGCTTGGATATACAGGCCATTGAAGCGGCGGCGCTGCTGCACGATATAGAAAGAACAAAGCCTAACCATGCCGGGGCGGGGGCGGATTTACTGTTGAGTAAAGGCCATGTTGAAATAGCGGAAATTGTACGCCAGCACATGAAGCCCGACCCGGCAGAACGGAGCAGGGTATCCGAAGTAACGGTTGTATACCTTGCAGACAAATTCGTGGGTGATGACGGGATTGTTCCGCTGGAAAAGCGATTCCTGGATAAAGGGCATTCTTTTTGTAAAGACCCGGCGGCCCTTAAATCGATAGAGGAAAACTATCGAACAGCATTGGCATTGCAGGACATCATGGAAAGGGAAATCGGCTGCCGGGACGGATTATTTGCACTTCTAAAGCAGGAATACAATGATGGAGGAGGTTTGTCGGAGTGAAAGGACTTTTTAAGGGCATAAGGCAGTGTATGTTGGATGGAGACGATAGCGTACTTGCAACCGTCATTGCAAGCTCAGGGTCAACACCCCGTGGGGCCGGGGCAAGAATGCTGGTGAATAAAAAAGGCCGTCTGTACGGTACCATAGGCGGTGGCGCCATAGAGTACAAGGCGGGTCAGCTTGCGGAAGAGATACTCGAAGAGAAGAGGTCCTATACCAGGGGGTATAAGCTTGCACCAAAACAGGTCGGGGATTTGGGCATGATTTGCGGCGGCGATGCGGTGGTGTATTACCAGTTTATATCCGCCAATGACGGAGTTTTTTTGTCCCTTGTGGAGCATATCCTTACGCTGCTTGACAATGACGAGGACTCGTGGATAATCACCGATATCACCGATGAAACGGCGTGGAGTATGGGCGTTTACAGCAGAAACAGCGGGCTGGTCGGGCTGGAATTGACGGAGGATGAACTAAAGCCTCTGTTGAAAAGCCGCAGCCTGCAAATAAACGCAGGCGGAAGAAAATACTACAGCGAGCCCCTTGTCCGGGCGGGAAAAGTGATTATATTCGGCGGAGGACATATAGCCCAGGAGCTGGTTCCTGTTCTGACCCATATAGGATTTAGGTGTACAGTTGTGGACGACCGGGAAGAGTTTGCAAACAAAAAGCTGTTTCCCATGGCGGAGGAAATATTGGTGGGTGACTTTGAGAGGGTGTCGGAAAGCGTTGACATTACCGGGAACGACTATGTTGTCGTTGCGACCCGGGGGCATAACTACGACCTTGTTGTGCTAGAGCAGGTGCTGCGTACCGACGCCTTGTATATAGGTGTGATAGGGAGCAGACAAAAGATTGCCAGCACTAACGCCAGGCTGCTTGAGGCCGGTATACCGCAGAAGACCCTTGAAAGAATATTCACGCCAATAGGTATTCCGATAAAGGCAGAGACCCCCGCCGAGATAGCCATAAGCATTGCGGGAGAGCTAATAATGGTACGGGCCGGCCGATTGGAGCAGTGAAAAGAAACCGTTTAAATAACTCTACAGGGGGGGGAACGGATGGGCAATAATTTTTTTCTGACAGGAGACCTGCATACCGGGAAAAGCACATTGATTGACAGAACAATAGATAATCTGTCATCATCCTGCAATATAACAGGGTTTAGAACTTCCCGGTACTATGAAGGGAAAAAGCTGGCGGGTTTCTATATACAGGATATCAAAAATGAATATAAAGAGCCGAAGGACAACTTTATCGGCAGGTGTATTAATGAAAGCCACTGGGTTTCCATACCTGCCACCTTTGACGGGTACGGGGTAAAGCTGCTGACAGATTGCGTTAAAGCCCGGCCGGATTTGATTGTGATGGATGAGCTGGGTTTCTTTGAAAGCAATGCCGCCCTGTTCCGAAACAAGGTACTGGAAATATTGGATTCCGATACACCGGTTCTTGGTGTGCTTAAGCAAAAAGATATCCCCTTCCTTAACAGCATCCGGAGCAGAAATGATGTCAGTATTTTTGTTGTTAATAAGGAAAGCAGGGATAAAATTTATCCGGTGGTGCTGGATAGAATCCAAAAAATATTATGCCGGAACGGAGAAAATGAAAAGGTAAACATCGATGCCCAAAGCTATGAGAAGACAGTCAGGGAAGTATTTGCTCCCGTATATCCCGTGATAGCCAAACAAATTATACGAAGAGCCGGGATAACCAATGGCTTATGCCTTGATGTGGGTGCAGGCACTGGGCATCTGGGGATAGAAATTGCAAAAATAACCGACCTGCGGGTATTTTTGCTGGATAACTCCAAAGACATGCTGTCTATAGCGCAGCAGAATATAAATAACGGCGGCCTGGGCAGCAGGGTTAAGACCCTTAGGAGCGATGTTCGTAGCATACCGGTTGAAGATGGTTCCATAGACCTGATAGTCAGCAGAGGCTCGCTGTTTTTCTGGGAGGACAAGAAAAGAGCCTTTGGAGAAATATACAGGGTACTGGTTCCCGGAGGGATAGCCTATGTAGGGGGAGGCTTCGGTACCGAGGAGCTAAAAAGGAAAATTGACATTGAAATGCAAAAAAGGGACCGGTATTGGAGAGAAAACATGGTCAAAAAGGTGAACAATACAAATTTGGATTATCAGGACCTGATGAAAGCCATAGGAATTACGGATTTCTGGATGATCAAAAACAGGGCTAATATGTGGATAGTAATAAGGAAAGGAACGGAAGAGAAAGCGGAAGTTCTGTATGGAAAGGTTTGATTGCTCTGTAATGGAGGGTTGTTTTTAATTTATTGTTAATAATTAAACTATAAAACGTAATTATTGTTGCTTATCCATTAATATTTTGTTATAATAATGACAAATGAATAATAATTCTCTTCGAGTTTGTTGACCTAAAGGATTAGACCACGGTCTTCAAACCGTTAGGGTATATCTGGAAACGGATATGCCTCCCAGCGTGGAAAGAAGAGGAGCAGGACGTCTTTTGGCAAAAACCGCTTCCATATTTCC
>CAZGUG010000050.1:0-14488 GCA_964529035.1 uncultured Clostridium sp. | reverse complement strand
CCAAGTGGTAAGGCAGAGGACTGCAAATCCTTTATCCCCAGTTCGAATCTGGGTGTCGCCTCCAGTTTTTTATGCCGGGATGGCGGAACTGGCAGACGCCCGGGACTTAAAATCCCGTGGGTAGTGATACCCGTACCGGTTCGATTCCGGTTCCCGGCACCAACAAGGAAAAGCAACGGTTTCAGGGTCTTTGACCTTGAAACCATTTTTATTTATCTGCATAAAAAACAAATCCCCTGAATCATCATTCAGGGGAATAAAAATCAAACTCATTATTACTGTCATTCCAGATGCCGTATTTATTATTCTATTGCCTTTGCCTGCATTCACCTCAATATTTGTTATATATCCTGTACAGGAACACCGCCGCTTCCGCCCTGGTTGTATTGCCAAGCGGGTTAATCTTATCCCCGCTGCCTATGATAAGCCCTTCCTTTACCGCGGTGGCGATGCTCTCCATGGCATAACTCGTTATAAGAGATCTGTCGATAAACTTGTCAAGGCCGGAGGCCGTACCCTGCTCCTTTATCATGCCCAGCATATCCATTGCCCTTACGGTTAGCGTTATCATATCCTGCCTTGTTATGCTGTCATTGGGGCAGAACCTGTTGTCCCCGGTGCCGCTTGTGATACATAGCTTCCTAGCTATGCCTATCTCTTTATAGTAATAGGCGTTATCTTCTATATCGTCGAAGTTCCCGTCAGGTGTAGCATCCACTCCCAGTGCCCTTACAAGGGAGTACAGGAAGTCGGCACGGGTGATATTGACCGAAGGGAAATATCCTCTTTCGTTAATGCCCCGAACTATACCCTTTGAAGCGAGGACCTCTATCTGCTGCCTGCCCCATTCCACGCTGCCAAGGTCGTCAAAGGTTTTATGCACATACACGACAGCATACCTGCTGAAATGGGTGGTGGCAAAGGTCACGGTCCCGGTGACCGGGTCATAGCGCCCGTTGGGCACCTCCACCGCATTGCCCTCACCGTCAAGATACCAAACGACGATGTGTTCCGGGTCGGCAAGCTCTTCCTGCGTTGGCTTATATGGAATAGATACCGTAACCGGGGCTTCGGGATTGCTCCAATTCTTCTTTTCTCCCTCCACGGTCAGGGTTAGCTGTATTATGGGCCTGTCGCCTATGGTTTCCCTTACATGGACCGGCAAAGAGGATTTGTCTCCCTCGCCTATGGTGATACCTATATCCCTTTTGCTTTCCAGTCCGGTACCGGCAAGCATGTTGCCGGGGATGGTGATGCTGCCTATCTCGGCAGAAAAGGTCAGTATGTCCCCTGCCGAAGAGCTGCAAAGGTGGGTGCCGGGTAGTTCTATGGTATAGGTATCCACTCCTTCGATGGGCGGCACGGTGATGACAGGGATTTCTTCACCGCCTAAAACATCTTCCGCCAGCTTACCCAGGCTGACAACTGCTATGCCCGACCGGGTGTTCACATCAACCGATATTTTGGTTCCCGGCGCGCCGCCGCCTGTAACTTCGGCCCTGTAGTCCGGTGTACTCCTTGTACCGCCTCCGCCACTGCCTCCGCCTGAAGGCTCTGATTTAGTGGTTTGGCTTGTCGTGTCGTACACCTCCATGTTTCCGGCTTGGTCCCTGACAATAATATTAAAATAATAAGTGGTATCGGCGCTTAAGCCGCTTACCTCGGTACTGGTCAGATTAGCTGTCCAGCCCTTAACGGTTGTACCGTATTCTTCTGCCTCGAACGCTGTTCCGATGTTATTTTCCTCCGCAAAGACTACCTTGTACTGTAAGTTCTCTTGTCCGGTTACATCATCCGTTGCCGCCTCCCAGCTTAAATTTAGGCTGTTATGGGTAATGCTGAAAATGGATATGGCCCCTCCGCCTCCTGCAACAGGCGGGTTGTTATCGGGAGGTGTCTCCGTAGTACTCACATCCACCTTAACCACGCTAATATCCGGCTGCAGGTTGCCGGCGGAATCTTCCGCTGTCACGTATATGTCATAGGCCGTTTCCGGGTTAAGTCCGGTAATGGATACCGTTCCCTTTGAATCGGCAGTCAGCCCGATGCTTCCTTTAAGGTTTTCAGCCAGCATATCATCACCGGAGTTGGTACCCGCCTTAACCTGAGCGGCTTTTGGCTCGTCTTCTTCATCCGGCAGCACTACATAGTAGGCGGTGGATGACTCATCCACCTGCACCAGCAGGTTCAGCGCATTATGAGTAATACCCTCCGCTATCGGATAGCCCTCAGCAAATACCGGCGGCGCGAAGTCTTTATAGTCTTCCTGCCATTCCAGGTATGGGTAAGTACCAGTATCTATTTTCCAGGTATCATCAAAATTCCAACTCGTAAAGGTTGCCAGTTGCTTCATTTCGGCGGTGGTTTTTCCTGTGCTGCCGGAAAAGTCTGACTGACCTGACGTCTGGGTGTCCCAAAATGAACTATTGATGGTACCGTTATCGTTCACTCCCAGCCCGCCGACCCAACTACTGCCGTCGACTACGCCCGCGGCGTATGAATTAGTGATACTGCCGGTTGAGTAGTTAAACCCTACCAAACCGCCAATGTAAGTATCACCATTCACAGGACCTACTGCGTAGGAATTATTGATTTCACTTTGGAAGTTTAATCCCGCCAAACCGCCAACGTTTTGGGTACCGGTGACATCAACTGTGGAATAGCAACCGGTAACAGTACCTTGGTTTTGTCCAGTCAGGCCCCCGATGGTGTCTGATCCGTTAACACTGCCCGTAACGTGGGAACTGGCAATTGTTCCTTTGTAGTTAAAGCCAGCCAAACCGCCAACATATTCTTCGCCGGTAACATCCACATTAACGAGGCCCAGTTTCCGGATTTCGCCGTTCTCGCCTACGTAACCGAATAAACCCACATAATTGGTCCCCGTCCTATCAATAATGAGGTTGTTGATGGCATTAAAGTCACCACTGAAACTGCCTATGAAAGAGTTTTCACTAGTACCAATGGGCTCCCAGCCTTTACCCTCGTTATAACCCCCGCCTCCTGACGATAGGTAACCCGACAGGTTAATATTTTCCACCAGGATGAAATGCTTATCCAAGTAAAGCCTTGCATTGTTTAGCTGCCACGGCGTAGCCACCTGATATGGCGCTCCAACCTCGCCCGTGCCGCCGTCAAATTGGGCATCCTTATATTTCGTTTGCCATCTTAAGAAAGGATAGCCGCCGTTTTGTTCCGGGTTTATTCCCCAGACCCCAGTAAAATCCCAATCAACAAAGGTAATAGGGGTTTGCATCTGAATTGTGGTTTTAGGTTCACCATGACCGGTTTCACAACCGGTGGTTTCACTGTCGTAATAGGAAGAGATAATAGAACTGTCGCTACTCCCCACCAGTCCGCCGACATAATCAGTGCCGATGACAGCACCGGTGGCGTAGGATTGTGTAATTATACCGAGGCTGTTTTCCCCTACCAGGCCGCCGATCCATTGAGTCCCTTCCACAGAGCCTGTAGCATAGCAGTTTGAAATTACAGGATTATCGTGATGAAAAAGATCATCTTGAAGGTTGTACCCCACCAGACCGCCTACATAATCAGTGCCGGTGACAGCACCGGTGGCGTAAGAGCTTGTGATAACTCCGCCTTTTTTATTCGCCCCCGCCAATCCGCCGACATAATGAGTGCCGTCTACATTGCCCGTGGCATAGCAATCGGTGATCTCTCCATCATAATGGTTACGCCCTACCAAACCGCCGAAGTATCCCTGGCTTTCGGGGGTTGGTATATCAATATCTGATACAGTACCTGTAGCGTAGCAGCTTACGATGCTACCGCTAGAGTTATCCCCCACCAGGCCACCGACCGAATAATCCCCTTGTACTGCTACCTCCGCGTATGAGTAGGTTATCTCCCCAGAATTGTTACTACCCACCAGGCCGCCGACTGAAGAAAATGTACCGGTTACACTGCCTGCGGCATTGGAGTTAATGATCGTGCCAGAATTATTGTTACCCACCAGACCGCCGACAATATTTTCGCCGGTGACATCCACATCCTCCAGTTTTACATTTTGGATAGTCGCACCATCGATATAACCGAACAGGCCCTGATAATTTGCCTCCTCCCGATAAATAAAGAGGCCGCTGATTTTATGCCCGCCACCGTCAAAGTTGCCGGTGAATGGGGCATTATCCGGACTTGTATGTTCATACCACTTGCCGATGGGCTCCCAGCCTTCGCCGCCATTATAGCCAGCGCCTCCTTCCGACAGGTAAGCGGACAGGTCAATATCGTCCGTCAGGACAAAATGCTTATCCAGGTACACTTCTTCAGCTACGGTGGCCAACTGTTCCGCAGTCTTGATCTGCCAGGGGTTTCCCTCCGTACCATCTCCCCCTGCAAACTCTACTCCTTCCGCTAATGCTGTGCCGCCTCCTAGGACCAGCACAGCCAGGGCTATGACAAAGCCTAAAGCAAGCGGCAGGATTCTATGCTTTCCTTTCATTTCCCTCTACCTCCTTTAATACTGTTTTGTAACTGCGTGTTCCCCTTTCGTCATGGGAACGGGAATTTTTCTTTCTGTGCCAGCTGGAACACCTCGCTGACGGATACCTCGATGCTGCTATCCCACCTTACGAAGTCGCCGTCGGTTTCTGCCCGCCGGAAATATTCCTTGTCGGCAAGCATGCCGAACCGGATGGTATGGATTCTACCCGAAAAATCCAGTATGACGCTGCTGCCGTTTTCAAGCTGCACCTCCAGCCGGTAGCCCTCTTTTGGTATGACACTTTTTATTCTGATCATTATACAGCGCCTCCGAACAAATATAAAAATCCACTATACCAAAATGATATAGTGGATTTTTATGACATAATACTACCCACCGGGTAGTCTTTTAGATCTTTTTACTGCTTAAGGTCGTCCAGGTGCTGCTGCAAAAGCGCCCTGCTGTTAATGGAGAGCTTTGAATATATGGACTTTAGCGCCATTTTTACCGTATTGACGGATATAAAAAGCTTCTTTCCTATTTCGGTGTTGGTCATTCCCGCCGCCGCCAGCCGGGCTATCTCGGCCTCCCTTTGGGTTAGCCTTGGCTTTTCATCTGTGAAGTATTTTCTAATCATCCGCTCCTTTGAGCTCCTGAAGGTCTCATACAGCCCGAAAATCCTTTTAATATCCTCCCTGTATCTGCCTTCGGCGGCTATTTTCTCAAGGAGCGGTTCAATGTAATCGCAGTTTTCCACAAAGAGCATGTACTGCTTATCCGGCATGGCAATATCCAGGGCCTTTTTAAGGCTGGCGAGGGCTTCGTCCTCCCTGAATATCTTTCTGTATGCCGCCGCCAGGTATATATATGTATAGATAATTCCCAAAAGGCTGGAAAAGACGGAGGATATGGAGAACAGGTGCTCCGCACTGCCGATCAGCTTTAGGTATTCCCCTTTAATCAGCAGCATCCTGCCGTACATTACATTATAAAACGGGTATGCAGGAAACCTAAGCCGGGGGCTGCCGGAATCTGCTTCCAGCAGTCTTTCGGGTATTTTGTCCTTTTGATCAAGATAGGCATAAATACAGCCCTCGCAGATTTCAACCGTATGTATAAAATTATGTTCCTTACTATCGGCCATTGCCTCGTGCATTTTGTTCATTAGCTCAATTACCCTTACCAGATTGCCCTTCATAAAAGCTGTGAGTATCTGAAAATACTGTGCGCTGAAAACAACACTCTCGTCCATTCCCGCCTGCGCCTTAAGCAGTGCCTTTTGGGCAGAAATCTCGGCGTTTTCAAAATCACCCCGATTGAAGTAGTTTTCGGCCTCCATTGCGTATTCAGCGCCAGAACCGTGTCCCCTTGTAAGGCGGCTGAAATTTGGCATGGCTTTCTTCAAATCTCTTATATGTTCATCAAGTCTGCCGCTTTCTCTGTAATACAGGCTTAATACCGACGGAGAACCAAAAGTAGAATCTATCCCGGTATCATATACGGATGTCGGCTGATTCAGGTACCGCCAGGCCCTTTGATACCGTGCGGACATTTTTTTCAGGTCGTTAAATTCAGCAATGCCCAGTAAAAGTTCAAATTCTCCCAAAAGCCTGTTTCGCATACCGGTATCCAAACCCTTGTCCATCTCAATATTGGAGCGAAGTTCGCAGCATGTTTCGTGAAACAGTTCAAGTTCTTTATGAATAAACAAGTGCATGGCGTAGACAAGGAGCGCATGGTGATGCCGGGATTTGACCTTTTTAGGGCATTCGGACATATACTTTGTAAGCAGCTCAGTCTCGGAAGTGGTGCAGTCATTAGACCTGTCTTTTTCCAGGGCAGACAGAATACCGTCAAAATCCCCGCATTTATAATAATAGCGCCGGGCTGAAGAATAATCGCCGTCTGCCATAAACCACTGTGCCGCTTTTTGATACAAATCCTGCTGACGGCTTACTCCTTTTCCCTCAAACACTTCTTCCAGGAATCCTTTGAAGATGTTGTGAATATGATAGGCTTTAAGTCTGCTGTCATATTTAACAAAGGAATTGCCAACGGTGAGTATGTCAATGAACCGGGCTGCATTTTCATTCCCCCACATAAATTTAGCCTGTTTAAGCGTAAAGCTGTCAAAGATACACAGCATTACGAGAAACTCTTTAATTTCCTCGTGAAGCGGTTTATATACAGCATTTTCAACCAGTTTATAGATGTTTTCGGTTGGCGTATAACATCCCTCTGCTGCATATTCCAGCATGATCAGGTACAGCGCGCTTATCCACCCTTCAGTATCCGCATACAGCTGCTGAGCCTCACTGTCACTTAGGGTTATCCCGCAGGCCCTGTAATACCCCATTATTTCCCTTGGTAAAAACTCCAGGGTTTCCTTTGTTATATGATGCAGGTATCCTTTCAGGGCAAGCTCTTCAAGCCTTTGAAATTTCGCAATGCGCGTGGTAATGACGATATGCAGGTGTTCAATTTTGTTTTCTGCAAGAAGTTCGATTAAGCTGTTGACACCCGGGCTGTTTACGAGGTGATAGTCTTCGATTACCAAAACGGTCCTGTCCGTCAGCTTTATATCCTTTATTAATCCAATTGCTTTTTGCATTGATGTGTCGTCTTCCGGGAAACGGGTATAGGCAAGGCTTTGGGAGCGGTCGCTGTCCAATTCGCAAAACGACCTTGCGAAGCCGTCCCAGAAGCTGTCGGCCCCGCTGTCATAAATCCTCTGCCACAGCATATCCACCCCTTTGTTTCTTAAATACTCCCTTACGGCAGTGGTTTTGCCATAGCCCATGGGCGCCTCTATGATGGTAAGGGGATGGTCTGGGATTCCATTCAAAGCCTTTATTATCCGGCTTGGAAAGTACAGGCTTTTCGTGTTGTACTGCCTTGCTCCGGCCACGGAAATCTCCTCCCGTATCCATCGTTATCATAAATGTCAGAATTTCTGTTCTTTATTATATCATATTCTCCAAACGGCAAAATACCATAAACTATAAACCTTTGCATTTAATGTTAATATAATACACCATTGACAATCATTGTATCTAATGGTATGCTGTATGTAATCAGGTGTTTCGCTTCACGGCGGAGCGCCTTATGCTTTATATATAGGGTTTCCCATTTAATGTAAAGTAATGGAGGTAATTGAAGTGGCCAAAATATCATTATCACAAAATGTTTATGAAAGCCTGGTACGGCACCTGGCAGAAGCCGGTGAGAATAAAAGCAAGTTGTTTGATCAGTATTTCCCCGGTCCCTCTAAGGAACGCAGCCATTTTGAAGACCTTTATGATGAATATATCAGGCGGGTTGAAAGTCTTTTAAAAAATGCAGACAGGTCACAGGCAGCAAAATGTGAACTGCCCTTTGTCACTATCGGCAGCCGGGTTAATGTCCGGGACCTTACCGACCAGGAGGTCATCAGCTATCGTATAGTAAGCCCATACCGGATTGATATTGGCAACGGGGACGTATCCTGCCTGTCACCGGTGGGAAAATCCCTGATGCTGCGAAAAGTCGGTGACGAAGTAACAGTAAACGCACCGGGAGGGTCGTTCCGTTACAAGGTTTTATCAATCCAATATTCCGACAGCATTCAGTAAATAAATACCGCCATTCCCTAGAAAAATCCGATATGCCCATTATTCGGCGGCAAATCCTCTACTATTTTGCTTCCTCAAACAGAATTGCTTCCATCATCCGCATATTTATTAAAATAATGCGGATGTTTTTTTGTCGCCATAATTGTTGAAGTCTTTTAATCAATGGTAAGGCAGGGCTTATGCATATAACCTGCATGCATAAATTTTCAATTCTTATAAGATATTGGACATAATTCTAACAATCGACATAGTTGGCACAGGAATTGCGTTACCAGACTTAATATAGACACATTCAAATGCACCCGAAGGGAGGAGTTGCTGTATGTAGATTCTAATCTTTGTCCCGGTGACAGTATTTCGAATAATAATAAAAGGAGGCAGCAAGAATGCTAAAACCACAGGAAGTGCTTTCGACTCTTCAAAAATATATACTTGTGGATGGCTTTCCGATAGTAATAGATATGGAAAAATCCCAGGGAAGTCATATAATCGATGCCAGGGACGGCACCGACTGGCTTGATTTCTATACCTTTTTTGCATCCAGCCCGTTTGGCATAAATCATTCAAAAATGGCAAACGATGATTTCAAGGAAAGAATTTTCAGAGCTGCAATAAACAAGGTGGCCAACTCTGACATATACACCGCAGAGATGGCGGAATTTGTAAAAACCTTCATGGAAGAAGCGGCTCCCGAAGGTTTCCCCCACCTGTTTATAATTGACTACGGCACCCTTGCCATTGAAAATGCCCTTAAAGTGGCAATGGACTGGAAGGTACAGAAGAACATGGCTAAAGGATATACTGATAGTGCCGAGAAAGGCACAAGGGTAATCCATTTCAAAGAAGCCTTCCACGGCCGAAGCGGATATACCCTTACCCTGACCAACACTGCGGATCCTAATAAATATAAATACTTCACCAAATTCCCCGACTGGCCGCGGATTACTAATCCAAAGATCATTTGGCCGCTGGAAGAGCACCTGGATGAAGTGAAAAAAGCCGAAAAAGAAGCCATATCCCAGATAGAAGCCGCTGTAAAGGACGGGGCTGACGACATCTGCGCACTTGTTATAGAAACCGTACAGGGCGAAGGTGGAGACAACCATTTCAGGACAGAATTTTTTAAAAAGCTCAGGGAAATATGTGATAAAAACGATATTATGTTGATTTTTGACGAAGTACAGTGCGGTATGGGTATAACCGGCAAAATGTGGGCATGGGAGCATCACGGTGTTAAGCCGGATATCTTTGCCTTTGGCAAAAAGGCCCAGGTATGCGGCATACTTGTAAGCGATCGGGTTGATGAGGTCAAGGACAACTGTTTTGCAATAAGCAGCAGAATAAACTCCACCTGGGGCGGAAACATATGTGACATGGTTCGTTCCACACGAATACTTGAAATAATGAAGGAAGACAGAATTCTCGAATATGTAAATGCTATATCCCCTGTTTTGCATAACCATCTGCATAAACTGGAAGAAGAATTCCCCGAACTTATCAGCAATGTTAGATACAAGGGCCTGATGGCGGCCTTTAGTTTCCCGACTCCGGAATTGAGGGATAAATTCCACAAGCTGTGTTTTGAAGAAAGACTCCTTATTTTGACTTCCGGAACCCGCAGCATTCGTTTCAGGCCTATACTCAATGTAACCGAAGAAGATCTTAACGAAGGATACAAAAAGATAAGGACAGTACTAAATAAAATGAGGGGATAAACACCCTTGGACACAAAACCGCCTATGCCAAATATTCGGCATTTGGGCCCTTTTATTAAGGTTTGCACCGGTGTATTATTATTCATTATGCATAAAAGGACAGTCCTCATCGGAAGATAAGGGCTGTCCTTTCTTTTTAGCTTCATTTTTATTTGGAAACCCTGTCGGCTATACTGCTTGCACAGTAGGAATCCGGTTTTATCCTGCAGTCAAAGCCGCAGGCCTTTACCCATCCCACTATCTCCGAAATATACCGGGAGGTTGGACCCTTATTGCCCGCGTCAACATGTATCGCGGTAATATTACAGTCCACCTCGTCATTTTTGAACCTGTCGGTTATTTTAAGGGCCAGTTCAAGGCTGAGGGAAGTCTCATGTATCAGCTTTTGCCTGATGTTAGTTATTATTTTTGAGTAACGGGTATCGGCAAAATAGATCCCTCCCTTGCCCTTCCGCCATACTGCGATACACAGTACCGTCTTGGTCAGTTCATGGTTTTGGGAATCTGAGCCAACGGTGATTTCGTATTCATATTCCGGCAGCTCACAAATAAAATTTTTAATTATCGAATACATTTCATCAAATGATACTCTGCCGTGGGTAGGGCTCCACATAGTGTCACCAGCTTTCGTCAGTAAAAAATACTTACTTATAAATTATACTCCCAACAGAAAAAAGTTTCAAATGCTGCGATGAAAGAGCCTTCTCAAAACCTTTCGCCGCCGATGGTTACAATCATTTTAGGCCGGCATAAATATATAATAACAGGGCAATATTTGCCGGTCCAAAGGGTATAATAACCATAAGTATGAAGCATATTCATAATGTAAAGGAGGAGAGCCTATGTTTGACCTTGTCCCCTTCAGAAAGAACAAAAATTTAAGGGGCCTTATACCCGACGGCCTTTGGGAAAACTTTTTTGATACCGCTTTCCCAGCTTCCATGGAATTTGCGGGAAAAGACATGAGGGTTGACATCAGGGAAGAGGATGACCGCTACCTTATTGAAGCCGACCTTCCCGGGTTCAACAAAGAAGATATAGGTATTCAGATGATTGATAACCGCATTACAATAACAGCCGAGCATAACGAAGATATCGAAGAAAAGGGAGATGACTACCTGAGAAGGGAAAGAAGGTCCGGTAGATTGGCACGAAGCTTTTTTGTTGACAATGTAAAACATGACGAAGTGTCCGCCAGCTATGAAAACGGCGTGCTGAAGGTCTTTCTTCCCAAGGAAAACAAGGGGGCCCGCAGGCATAAGAAAATTGATATTCAATAGTCTAATCCCCGGGGTGTAAAACCCGGGGGTTAAACTACAGGAGTGCTATTCATCCGGCAGCGCGTCCTCTAATTCTTCTTTCGGCTGAGTACAGGAAGTATTCAAATCAACCGCAGCCGCAAAGAAGAGGATGATTATTATTAGCAGGAAAAAGTATTTTCCGTACAGTTTAGTAAACACTGTAAGCCTTTCTATGAAGTCATCCATCCAATCCCTCCTTTCACACACGGTGCATCGTTTTCCGCATACGAAGGCAAGTAATGTCCGCTGTCGACACTAAAAACTGTTTCCTTATATACTATGGAAGGGATTCATTAATGGTTACTTCTATTTATTCGGGAGAAAGCCCGCTCCAGGTCTTCCAGTATATCCTCCGGTTCCTCTATGCCCACAGAAAGTCTTACCAGCCCATCGGATATGCCCGCGTTCAGCCGGTCTTCCCTGCTGTAGGGCGAATGGGTCATTGAGGCGGGATGCTGTATCAGAGAATCCACGTTCCCGAGGCTTACCGCCAGGTGTATCAGTTTTACATTGTTCATAAGGGTTATACCGGCATCCATACCACCCTTCAGTTCGAAGGCTATCATTGCACCAAACCCGTCCGCCTGTTTTTTTGCAAGCCGTTGCTGTGGATGGGAAGAAAGCCCCGGATAGTAGACGGTTTCCACCTTCGGGTTATCCTCCAGCCACCCGGCTACCGTCATTGCGTTTGTCTCATGCTTTTCCATCCTTATTCCCAATGTCTTAAGCCCTATGGTTAAAAGCCACGCGTCAAAGGGACTTATTACCGCACCTATGTCTTTCAGCGTTGTGGCCTTAACCTCGCTTATAAAATCCTTATTGCCCACCGTCACTCCCGCCACTACCAGGCCGTGTCCTCCGATATACTTGGTGGCGCTGTGCACAACAACATCACAACCCAGTTCCAAGGGCCTCTGCCAGTAGGGTGTCATAAAGGTATTGTCAACTATTATTTTCGCTCCGTGTTTGTGAGCAACCTGTGCGGTTGCCGCCAGGTCCACAAGAGCCATATTCGGGTTGGCGGGGGACTCCACATATACGACTTTCGTATTGGGTCTCATGACTGCCTCTATGTTTTTGGTATCGGTGGCATCCACAAAGGTAGTTTCCACACCGAACCTTTTTATGAGGCGGGACAGAAAAGCATGGGTGCAGCCGTACAGCGCTTTTGCAGCCACTATATGGTCCCCGGCACTGACCAGCGCCATAATCGAGGCCGTTATCGCACCCATCCCCGACCCAAAGGCAGCCGCCGCCCCGCCCCCTTCCAGCAGGGCCATCTTTTTCTCAAAATCAGTAACGGTGGGATTTCCCAGGCGGGTGTATATATAACCCTCTTCATCCCCGGCAAACCTTCTTGCTCCCTGATTGACATCTTCAAAAATAAAAGTGGAAGTCTGGTATATAGGCCTTATATGGGACCCTGTAAGCGGACAGGGCTCCGAAAATATGGCCTTGGTAGCCTTTTTTAGTTTATGGACATCCATTATATCTCCTCCTGATTCTGAATTGTACGTTAACTAGTATTATTCAAAACATGCTCCGGTATCCCCTCGGGACCGTAACCGCCGTTGATAAGTTCGGATAAATGATAAAACCCCGTCGGTTGACGAGGTTTATTTGCCGCTATCAAATGCAAAAGCTAAACTAATATGTTAATCTAACTGTACATTTGCAGCCTGAGGACCCTTAGCACCCTGGACAATTTCAAAGGAGACTTCCTGACCTTCTTCCAAGGTTTTGAAGCCTTCCATTTCGATAGCTGAGAAATGAACGAAAACGTCTTCACCGTTTTCCCTTTCTATGAAACCGTAACCCTTCTCAGCATTGAACCATTTAACTTTACCTTTTTCCATTTAATGCATTCCTCCTAAAAACCTAAAAGTAAAATAGCCTTCCAGCTACTACAAAGAGTTTATCATATTGCTATTTGCAATGTCAAACAAAATCCCCTACATCAGCAAAATTTATCATTTCGCCCCTTTTTTTGCATCCATTCGCTATGTGACGGCATGTTTCTGCCGGTATCCATACTTTAAATTAGTTTTTCCCGTTGCCCGGTCGAATATGCCCCGGATAATAAGTTTTAAGGACTGCACACTACACCCGGTCGCTTTTATTCTGCGGGCTTTCGGATTTTTTTCCTTTCTTCCTGGTTGTGAGAATTCCTCCGATCCTGCCGGTCTCAGCAGCGGTAAGCCCTCCCCAGCCATGTGCCTTTATCTTTTCGCCCAAACCCAGTTCGCGGGCTATCTCATTTTTCAACCTGTCATTGGGTCCGGCCTTTTTTTTCTTTTTTATCTTCCCCTTTGCCATGGGTATCCCTCCTTCATCCATATTATGCCGTAATGACAGGTTAAATATGTAACTATACATCACCGGTTTAAGACGCACTGCCTATTATCATTAAAATCTCGGCTATACAAAACGCCATAAAGACTACTGCCGTTATTATGACCGGAATAAAATCGCCAAACCTGGGGGCCGGCGCTAAAGCTTCCGGGCCTTTGCTCATCCCTCCACATTCTTCCAAACCTCTGGTAATCTTAAGCTTTCTAAAGAGCCTGTGGGCTGTCATCCCGCCGGCAGCCGCAAATATACCCCAGAAAACCAATCCCGCCGCCAGGGTCTGTACGCCGGCAGTATTTTCGTAAATCTGCGCCGGTGCCGTAGAAAGCGTTTCCGCGGCAAACATAAAGGTCACCGAAATGGCATTGTTTAAAAAATGCCCGGCTATGGGCGCCGCAATGGACCCCGTCTTCACGGCCATATGCCCTAAAACCAGGCCGAGAAACACCGGGCCTATGAAGTTTTGGATATTAAAATGAAACATGCCGAAAAGCAGAGCGGAAATCATTATTGATTTGTTCTGTCCGAAACCCTCATAGCCCTTCAGGATGAAGCCCCGGAAAAAAACCTCCTCGGCAACCCCCGCGGTCAGGCCGATAACCAAAATATTTACCAGGTATTCGCCAACATTTTCCGCTACCGGTATCGAAACGGGTATCAGCTCTCCAAACATGCTCAAAACCAGATTTCCCAAGAGATTAAGGAAAAGGCCAACCGGATATATGCACAGAGTTATTAGGATACAAAGCCGCAGCATTCTCATGTTTATGCCCTTAAGCCTGAATACCCGGCGGGGATCTGCGCCCTTCCATTTCACATATATTATAACCGGCAGCATAACAATCACCAACTCGGTGACAATCAATCCCATATAAATGCTTTGCATCTGCAAATAATAACCCAGCGTGACAAGAAGCAGTGCCGTTACCATATATATACAATTCACACCCAACAAAGTCAGCGGGTTTTCCCTGTCCAAATCCAATTCCCCTTCCATAAACAGCATATACTACATAGTATTCTCCAGTCCCGGTATATATCCTTTAACAGAGTTTCTTTTTAACC
>CAZGUG010000049.1:0-15136 GCA_964529035.1 uncultured Clostridium sp. | reverse complement strand
AAAGCCTGCCCACCTCTTTTCTTTTTAAGCTGCTGAAGAGTTCCTTCATTTCCATATTAATCCCACCTTTTTCAAACTACTTCTCTCCTTTCAAAGGGATTGTTATTGAAAATGAGTAAAACCGCTGCCGCTGATAAGTAGTATGTAATGTAGAAGCTTGTGCCCGCATCCTCCACCCGGACGTTGCCGAAGGGTATAATCCCCACTGCATTTATAATAATATTTATCATTTCAATTATTATACCATTTATGAATACAATGGTGTAATACAGCGGTATATGCAGCGGGTACAAAACCAGGTAAATCACAGTAAACCAAAGCACCATACCTGCCAGAGGTACCGCCAGGACGTTTGCAAGCACCGAGGCGGGTGCGAAGCCGCCGAAATAATGAATAAGAAGCGGCAGTATAAGTATCTGGGATGAAATCGTGACCGATACCGCTGCCGACAGGTACCTGCCCGCAAAGCCTAAAATTTTGCTGATCGCGGGATAGTACAATGCTATCCCCAGGCAGGCCAAAAACGACAGTTGAAAGGAGATGCTGTATACTATGTACGGCTGGGAGACAATAAGCAGGAATGCGGTAAATATGAGGGAAGTGAGCATGTCCGGTTTGCGATCCACCGCCGCGGCAAGCGTCACCACCCCCATCATAATCACCGCCCTGACAACCGACGGGGTAAGTCCCACCATGAATGCGAAAAAGGTTAAGACACAGCAGAGGATAATAAATCTCCATCGGCCGGTAATGCCGGCCCTTTTCAAAATCAAAATTATAACCGCCGAAACAATTCCCACATGCAGTCCCGAAACCGCCAAGAGGTGTGATATGCCTGCCGCCGAAAACCTTTCCCTTGTGTCAGTTCCGACTTCCCTGCCGCCAAGCAAAAGGCCCTTCATAATCTCGCCGTGCTGCGGCGGTACCGTGTCAGCCTCCAGCTTTGATTTTACCCATTCTGCGGCACGATGGCTATAGTGCTTGACCGAAAAGGGTTTTACGCTGCCAAATTCCATATGGTAGGAGGTGGAATGAAGAAGCGCTTCGGCGCCCAGCCCCCGGCAGTAATTTTTATACCCTTGATCGGAGGGGATTTTCAACTGCCCCTCCGCTGTCACTTCGGCCCCTACCGTTATCCCGCCAACATCTACACCGGGATATACCATAAGCTTGCCCCTGTACCCTAAGTCTTCACCGTCCACCACAAGGCTTTCCACGTCCAGCAGAAAACAGTCATCCCGAATAACCGGCTCCACCCGTCCTTTAACCGTCACCCAGCGTCCTGCACGGTTTTGTACCACCTCAGCATGCAAACGGTACAGCGAAAACCCGGTAACCCCCATACAAAAGAACACCAGCGCCGCCAGCAGGTATACACCCTTCCGGGGCAGAAAAACAAAAAGAAGGCCTACAGCCACCACCATCTGGAAGATGAGAATCCAGAGCGCCCCCTTCCAGACAAGGCATAGACCGCCTCCTATAAGATAGCAAACAAAGGCAAATGCCAATTTTCGTTTCATTGGCTTCTAACTTTCCCTTTTCTATACTTATCCTTCTAAAGCGCCGGTACTATTAGAATTATTATCCATAATCTTTGAGATTCCTTCTAAATATGTATATAAGCTCATCCGTTTAACCCCCAAAGTGTAGTTTTTCGCTAATTCTCATATATTTTCAATATACCTTCCGCAACCACTCTTTTTGTGACACGCATATCCATAGCATTTTTTTCAATATATCGATGAGCTTCCTTCTCGCTCATATTTAGATAAGAGATTAGAATGCACTTAGCACGGTCGATAACCCGTATATCTTCAATTTTTTGCTTCAGTTTGCTGTTTTCCGCCCGCATGACCTTTAGCCTTGAAGCGGCCGCTTTTGCAAGCTTTAAGGCAGACCAGAACAATGCCCTGTTAATGGGTTTTGCTATGGTTAAAACGCCATCCTCCTCGGTGTGGGCGGACACTTCTTCGAAGTATTCACTTTTCACTACAAGGATAACCTGGCTGACACCCTTGGAAGCTATATTTCGGGCAAGCCCTTCACCCGATTCGTCACCGAGCGGCGCATTGATAACGACTAAATCAAAGGCTCTTTCCAACAGCAGGCGCTTTGCCTCTCCGCAGGACTTTAAGGTGACAATGTGACCGATGGAAGCGGAGCTTAACATTTCCTTGAAAAAGGCAATACTTTTTTCGGAAAAGGAAACAATTAAAGCACTATCCATCAAATCGCCACCTTCCTTTTGCTTAACTGTCCGCACCGCTCGCCCTTTTCAGGGTAGTCGCGTTATATGCGCGAAGATAAAGACAAGAGCTATATAACGTCAAAATATCTCTCCCTGCAAAATGCCTCTTTGTCCTCGGACGCCTCAAATGCAGCCGTTTCTTCATTTTTGAACGCGATATACCTTGAAAGAATCTCCCGGCCGATGACACCTTTCACAAAGGGGCTGTTTTCTGCAAGCAGGATTGCCCGCGCAAGGCTGTCCGGCAATAAAGCAAGGGAACCTGTAATGTTTTCGTCTGCCGCATACAGGTCGGCGTCAACAGCCGGGGGCAGCGCGAGATTTGCTTCAATGCCCTCAAGCCCCGCCGATATAATCAAGGCAAAGGCGATGTAAGGGTTAACAGAGGGATCGGGCGAACGCAGCTCCATACGCACCCGCTCACCGATTGCCGCAGGAATCCGTACAAGCTGCGAGCGGTTTTGATGCGACCACGAAATATATTTGGGAGCTTCAAAACTCCCGAAACGCTCATAGGAGTTACAAATCGGGTTAAGAAACATCGTGATTTCGGGCGTTTTTGCCAGGATGCCCGCAATAAAGCTCTCGGCAATATCAGATTGGCCGTGGGCGACATTTTTAAAAATATTCAGCCCGTTTTGCGATAAGGATATGTTGACATGCAGCCCGCTGCCAGCCTCTTGCGGCAATGGCTTTGGCATAAAGGAGGCAAACAGGCCGTTTCGTGCGGCAATTGCCTTTACCACCGACTTAAAGGTCAGCATATTATCCGCGCAGGCAAGCGCGTCGCTATACTCGAAATCAATCTCGTTTTGTCCCGGGCCCCGCTCATGATGGGAGGATTCGGGGCTGATACCCATTTCCTCAAGGCAAAGGCAGATCTCCCGCCGGATGTTTTCTGCTTTGTCCAGCGGCGCAATATCAAAATAACCGCCCTTATCCAGCGTAGTCTTTGTGGGTTCTCCGTTTTCGTCGGTTTTAAAGAGATAAAACTCACATTCCGCGCCGATTTTGCAGACATAATCCATGCTTTGGCAGCGCCCAATAACCTTTTTCAGCAGATAACGGCTGTCGTAGGCAAACACAGAGCCGTCCGGGTTTTTAATGTCGCAGTAAAAACGAGCTACCCTTCCGGGTCCCGGTCTCCACGGCATAACCGTAAGCGTAGCGGGATCGGGAAAAAGAAGCAAATCGGACTTTGTGACGTCCCGAAAACCCCTTATTGCCGATGCATCAAAGGATATGCCATTCTCAAACGCCCACGGCAGCTCATCCGGCATTATGGAGATGTTCTTTTGTACTCCAAAAAGATCACAAAACCCAAGCCGGATGAATTTCACATCGTTTTCTTTAACAAACTGCAGCACTTCATTTGCCGTTGTATCCATGCCCTTACCTCCTGTTCGTACCTTTTTTCATTAACACGGGCTCCTTAGATGCGCTCAACTCATCTTGATGTAATCGTCCCGCCCGGCTCCGACCGAGACATACTCAATGGGACAGCCTACGGCCCTTTCAATAAACCTGATGTACTGCATGGCCGGTTCCGGTAAATCGCCGGGGCTTCTGCATTTTGATATGTCGGTCTTGAAACCTTCCAGGTATTCATAAATCGGTTTTGCTTTGATCAACCTGTCACCGCCGGGAAAATGTTCACACTGCACACCGTCAATTTCGTAGGCCACGCAGACCGGAATCCTGTTAAGGTAGGAGAGGACATCCAGCTTGGTCAGTGCAAGTGCGTCGGCCCCCTGAACCCTTATCCCATAAACGCTGGCCGGTATGTCAAATCCTCCAACCCTTCGGGGTCTGCCGGTGGCCGCTCCATACTCCGCTCCGGCCTCACGCAGCGCAGATGCTTCCTCGCCAAACAACTCCGCCGTAAACGGGCCTTCGCCCACACAGCTGGAATAGGCTTTCATGACGCCCACTACACGATCCAGCTTCACGCCGGGAACCCCTGCGCCGATGGGTGCGTAGGCAGCCAGTGTCTGGGAAGATGTGGTGTAGGGATAAATTCCGTAGTCAATATCCCGCAGCGCGCCCAACTGGGCTTCAAACAAAATATTTTTGTTTTGACATCTGGTGGCCAATAAATATTCAGTGGTATCGGTGATATAGGGAATCAAAGGCTTGCCATACTCCACAAGCCATTGCATCATAGCCTCGAGCGAAATTTTTCCCTTGCCATATCCGCTTAGGGTAATGTTTTTCCATTCGATTATATCGGCAGCTTTATTTTCAAGCGTATTTACAAAAAGCAGATCACCCATTCGTATGCCTTTTTTCATATACTTGTCACCATAAACGGGGGCGATTCCACGCCGGGTTGAACCGTATCTTTTTTCTGCCAGCCGCTCCTCCTCCAGTATATCCTGCTGCTTATGGTAGGGCATACAAATAAAGGCTTTGTCGCTTATCCTGAGTGTATCCGGCGTTATTTTCACGCCCTTGTCCCTAAGTACAGCCATTTCGCCACAAAGGTGCTCCATATCAATGACCATTCCGCTTCCCATGACGTTTACGACATTTTCCCTCAGGATGCCGGACGGCAAAAGATTTAATATAAACTTGCCCTTGTCGTTGACAACCGTGTGACCGGCGTTGTTGCCTCCCTGATAGCGGCAGATTACGTCATATTCGGCGGACAATAAATCCACCATGCGACCCTTTCCTTCATCGCCCCAGTTAATTCCAACAACCGCGGTAAGCATTGGATTACCCTCCTTAAACCGTTATATGGACGTCAAAGCCCAGATACTCTGTGTTCCGGTGAAGAAGCGGCGCGACCTCCGCCAAAAATTCCTCCGTCTGCTCCTTTGCCCTGCCTATAAACTGCCGGACATCCAGAAGGCTTTCCATTTCCGTTTCGGTTAAGCCAAAGAATTGATCCTCCAAAATACGGGCAATCAAGTCATTATCCCCGCCGTCCTGCTTTATTTTTTTTGCGGCTTCCACAGCATGCAAACGGATGCGCTCATGAAGAGCCTGCCTGTCGCCGCCCTTTTTGACGCAATACATTAAAATGTTCTCGGTAGCCATAAAGGGCAATTCTTCATTCAGGTGCTTATCTATCATCCTGGGGTATACAGTCAGACCGCCGAAAATGTTGATGTACAGCGCCAGTATTCCATCCACGGCAAGAAAGGCTTCGGGGATGGAGATCCTCCGGTTTGCTGAATCGTCCAGAGTCCTTTCAAACCACTGTGAGCCTGCATTGAGCGCCGGGCTTAGGGCATCCACCATCACATACCTTGCGAGGGAAGCAATGCGTTCGCTTCTCATTGGATTTCGCTTGTACGCCATGGCCGACGAACCGATTTGCTTATCCTCGAAGGGCTCGTCAACTTCCTTCAAGTGTGACAGCAGGCGAATGTCGTTCGAAAACTTGGCGGCACTTTGCGCTATGCCGGAAAGAACAGACAAAACATAGTAGTCAACCTTTCTTGAATAGGTTTGTCCGCTGACCGGATACACCTTGTCGAAACCCATCTTTTCGGCAATTTTCCTTTCAAGAGCCCTGACCTTTTGATGGTCCCCGTCAAACAGCGAGAGAAAACTTGCCCCGGTACCGGTGGTTCCCTTACAGCCCAAAAGCTTCAGGCTGCCCAGCGTAAACTCAAGCTGTTCAAGGTCAAGGAGCAAATCCTGCATCCACAGCGCAGCCCGTTTACCCACCGTTGTGGGCTGCGCCGGTTGAAAGTGCGTATAGGCGAGGCAGGGCAGGGCCTTGTACTTTTCGGCAAACCCGTAGAGCTTTGAAACGGCGTTCACAAGCAGCTTTTTAATAATAAGCAGTGCCGATCGCATGAGTATTATATCTGTGTTGTCGCCCACGTAACTGGAGGTGGCTCCCAGATGGATAATGGGCTTTGCCTGCGGGCATTGTTCCCCGTAAGCGTATATATGCGCCATTACGTCGTGACGAACCTCCGCCTCCTTTTGGGCGGCAGCCTCGTAGTTTATGTCGTCCAGGTGCGCCTTCATTTCTTCTATCTGCTCTGTGCTGACAGGCAAACCAAGCTCCCGTTCACTTTCGGCAAGCGCCACCCAGAGCTTTCTCCATGTTGAAAACTTGTTGTCGTCCGAGAAGATGTATTGCATCTCACGGCTGGCATAGCGTTTGCACAAGGGGTTTTCATATCTATCAGACATTTTTAAGCCTCCTCAATACATCCCTGTATCCGTCAAGCACACTATCCAGGTCGTGCCTGAAGCGGTCTTTGTCAAGCTTTTTTCCGGTATCCGTATCCCACAGCCGGCAGGAATCGGGCGAAATTTCGTCACAGAGCAGTATCTCCCCGCCCGCTCTGCCAAATTCAAGCTTGAAATCCACAAGCCGGATGCCGGTTTTTTTAAACAGTCCGCACAAAAGCCTGTTGATTTTCAAAGCCTGCACGGTCATTTCTTCGATCTCGTCCTTGGTAGCAATGCCTATGGCGGTAATCTGGCTTTCGTTAATCATAGGGTCTCCCAGCGCATCACTTTTTAAGCAGAACTCCACAATGGTGTTTTGAAGTTCGGTACCCTCCGGCATACCGTACTTTTTTGAAAAACTGCCTGCCGCAACGTTTCGGATGATGACCTCAACCATTATAATTTCCGCTTTTCGTACCAGAATAGAGGTGTCGTTTACGACCTTTATCGTATGGGTCTTAACGCCGTTATCGGCAAGATACGCATAAAGAATATTTGAGATTTCTGCATTGAGCCTACCTTTACCTGCCAGTTCCTCTTTCTTTTTGCTGTTAAAAGCCGTTGCCGTATCCTTATATCGAATCAGGACGCTGCTGTCATCTTCCCCCCGGCAGACCAGCTTTGACTTCCCCTCATATAAGACATCACACATATTTTTATTCCCCCTGCACATTGATATCTAACATCTCAAGCTCTTTAATCCACACAAAAAGGCGTTCATCACATAACGCGGGCAGTCAATCAACCGGCCGGGAAGCCAGTTTATTTAACTGTCAATCACATTATCTGATGAACGCCTTTGTTCAACGCATTCAGTATACAGTAAAACCGGTTCATTGTCAACTGATATAGTGAAATTTTGTTGTTATCTTGTGATAGGGGTCAGTTGACATTGTAAATGCAACGGTAGTGAATGCCAGTGTTTTCCCCCCGTCCAAGGCTTGTATTCCCAACGGTTCAACAAGTCAGGTGCAATAACCTTCTATTGAATATTCCTGGCGGACAACACCCTTACAAGGACTTCCACAACAGGCAGTGCCAGGACAGCACTTCCCGCCGCCTGGAACATATTCCCCGGCAGCTCTACCAGTGCCGCCGGTATACCATAAAGTATAATTCCTGCACCGAAATAGCCAACCGCCATCCATAGTCCGCCCGCCATCATGGAAACCGCCTTGGCTTTGACGCTTTCTCTTGCCGCAAACATTTTGTAGAATATATACCCCACTATAAACCCTTCCAGACCTTTTATGACGAGTGTGAAGGGTGCCCATACGGCGTAGGGGGATAACAAGTCGGCCAGAGCCGAGCCTATACCTCCCGCAACCGCCCCGTACTTGGGACCCAACAGCAAAGCAGCAATAAATATTACCGTATCGCCCAGGTTTATATAACCCTTTGTTGCCGGTACCGGCACCTGGAATGCCATGGTTGCCAGTGCCACCAATGCCGTCAAAAGCGCTGCGGTAATCATCTTCTGGGTTTTGTTCATCCGTTGTTCCCCCCTGAGTTTTATCTTTTAATAAATTATACCACTCATCGCCGGATTTTCAAATACGCCTAATATCCAACCTATTCCTTTATTTTCAGCTTTTCAAGCAGGTGGTAAAGTACCATTGATAGCTCACCCCAGCTTACACTCTTGTCAAGGGGATACTCGTCCCTTATAAGTCCCTCTTCTTTTAAACCGGTATAATACGGCAGAGCCCAATGACCTCCTTTCTGCTCGTTTATTTCAATTATATTAAAAATACCGGTGGCAATAGCGTTGGCGATCTTCTTCCTGAAGGAATTTTGTGAAAGCATACGGTTATCCGACGGGTTTGTCAAAAATGCCGTTTTTACCAGTACGGTGGTCACACTGGTTTCCCTGATAAAAAAATAATAATCCTCCCTCTTGGCATTGAGTTTGCTGTATGCCCTTCTTTTTTCAACACCCAGGTTGGCAATTTCCTTTAGTATGCTTTCCGCCATTTCCTTGCCCGCCGAAGTGCCTTGACCGTATACCGTTTCCACTCCCTTTGCCGATACCGCTCCCCCATTGCAGTGTATTGATATTGCATAATCTGCTCCGGACCGGTTTATTCTTTCTGTCCGTTCTGAAGGTTCCAGGGTTTCATCCCTGTTTCTGGTAAGAACCACCTGGACGTTCTCATGCTCAAGCAGTTCTTTCAGCTTGACCGCAATGTCAAGGCAAACGTTCTTCTCCATCAATCCAAAGGCCTGCAAACCCGGGTCATTTCCGCCGTGTCCCGGATCAACACATATTTTCATCCCATCACCTCCACTATATAATATGTTATTAATTGGCCTATTGCCATCCGGCTGTGCTCCCTTTAAGCTTGTAATACAGCCTCTATACCTGATACACTACTATATAGAGACCATGAGAAAGGAGCTTGCCATGGACACAGTAAAACTGTACAGGGAAAACGCTTATTCCGCCGACTTCACCGCCAGGCTTTTAGAACAAACCAGAAACGAAAAAGGCTTCCGGGTAGTGCTTGACCGCACTTTGTTTTACCCCACCGGAGGCGGCCAGCCCTGTGATACCGGATGGCTTAACGGTATACCGGTTACTGACGCAATCGAGGACGAGGGTGTTATTGTACATGTACTGGAAAACCGGCTTAAAACCGATACCGTCAAAGGCAGAATTGACTGGGAGCGTCGTTTTGACCACATGCAGCAGCATGCAGGACAGCATATACTGTCATCCTGCTTCCACAAAACGGTCCGAGCGGATACTGTGGGATTTCATCTGGGCAGCCGATATGTATCCATAGATTTGAACAGGCATGACCTGACGGAAGTACATATTAAAAAGGCGGAGGAACTGGCCAACAGAACTGTCTTTGAAAACATTCCCATTAAAACCTATACGGTTAAACCGGAAGATTTGGCGGAGCTGCCCCTTCGCAAACCTCCGGCCGTAGATACCGACATAAGAATCGTGGAGATTGAAGGCTTTGATTACACTCCCTGCGGAGGTACACACCCGAAGTGTACCGGAAGCATTGGGCTGATTAAAGTAATACGCTTCGAAAAAAGCGGCGGCAATACCCGTGTGGAATTCGTGTGCGGCGAACGCGCCCTTGAGGATTACAGCCTCAAGAACGAGGCGCTGGGCAGAATTTCCTCACTGCTTTCGGTTAGGGACTATGAAACAGTGGACATGGTGGAAAAAATCCTGTCCGACACCAAGAGCCTATCAAAGACCGTGGGTGAACTGAAGACAGAGCTATGCGAATGCCAGGCAAAGGATATGGTCCGGGAAACATCGGAAGCAGGCGGTATCAGGATAATAAAACATCTGTTCATTGACCGGCCCTTCGAGGAAGTGCGCACCCTGGCTTCGGCCATTGCATCACAAAGGAGCTGTATCGCACTGCTTTGCACCGCCGGGCGGAAAAATCAGATAATTGCATGCAGGTCGGAGAATATAGACTTGGATATGCGCAAACCCTTTAATGCCGTCATGTCAGCTGTAGGCGGCAGGGGCGGCGGCGGTAGCAGCGTGGTACAGGGGGGATTTGACAGCACCGATAAGGCGCAACCGGTGCTGGATATGCTGCATGAAGCGGTGCTTGAAGCATATAACTAAAAAAGGACGGCTGTTTCAGCCGTCCTTTTTTGTTTATTCCTCAATAATCCTGTAACAGTGGTCGCAGCAGCCCGCGTTTTGCATCAGGGTATCATGCCTTCTGAATCTTATCCTGGGGTTAAACACGTCAACCACCGGGTACTCGCACATGCAGCAGTACCTGTACCCTAGGTCCTGAGCGTTAAGCTTTTTATACTCGTCGGCAAAGAAACACCTGTTTACCCTGAGCCGCAGCTGGTTATCCTCATCTGTCACTACTTCCCTTTCAATAACACCGCCCCGCTTTTCCCACATCAGTCTGTACAGTTCTTTCAGGCCGGCGTCTCCCTTGTCCATATTGTTCCATTTATCATGGGCGTCTTCCGTCAGCACCTCTGCAATCTCGTCAGCCACCTGGGGCCCGTATTTCTGCTGCAGTTTCCTGGTAACGGCCACCAGCCTTCTTACTTCGTTACTTTTAAGTTTTTTGTAAAGCTTCAGGAGTTCATTCTCATTTGTCATGAACAGCATCCCCCTAACACATAATAAAAAACTCTTACTATCCGGCAGTTGATGTTAAAAAATTTTTATATAGCCTCAAATTTAGTTATATTTAAACAAAAATGAACAAAGAGCCCCTGCCGGCTCTTGTTTCTCAGAGTTCATTATATAATACGTATTGTTATATGACAACCCCTATTTTTCCCTGTCCGCCGTGAACAGCAGCAGCTCTTCCAATGCCTCGGAATACGCATTTCGGGTAAGGCCTTGTATCGCATATTTCGCCTTTTTGACATACTTCTGCTGCAGGGCCCTTGACTTTTCTATCGACCCGCTGTCCCGTACCATAATCACAATATCGTCAAGCATTTCTTCCAGCCTGTTGCTTTCCTGGAGCAGCTTTTTCATATCCCTTCCGTATTTCTTGCTGTTCAGCGTATATATAACCGGCAGGGTGTATATCCCCTGGCGTACGTCGTTTGCTGCCGGTTTGCCCAATTGCCTGTCACCGGCAAGAATATCCAAAAGGTCATCCTGGATTTGAAACACCATGCCCAGATGCATTCCGTAATTTTTCAGAATTCTCTTTTCCTCCACCGAAAGATCGGACAGGCTGGCTCCCAGGTGACAGCTCATTGAAAAAAGCATCGCGGTCTTGTAACGGATTCTTGCCAGGTACCTTCTAACACTTGTATTTATCCGGTTTCTGGTATAGTATTGCTCAATTTCACCTTCGCAAATCAGTTTAAAAGCTTTCGCCATCAACGCCGATTCGTCAAAGGCTGCTTTTTCGGTTATCAGTCCGAAGGCCTTGCTTAAGAGATAATCACCGGCAAATATTGCGGTATGGGTGTCCCACTTTTTATGGGTGGTCTCCACACCCCTTCTGTAATCGGCGTCGTCTATAATATCGTCATGCATCAGTGTTGCCATGTGTATCATTTCCACCGACGCGGCCAGCGGTACCAGCCTTCCCATATCAACCCCGCCGTAGCCGCCGCACAAAAGCACCAATGCAGGCCTTAAACGTTTGCCCCCCGCGTCCACCAGCCGAAGCAGTATAGACCGTATTATTTCATTCCTGGAACGCGCTTCCTTCTTCAGCTTTTGTTCCACTTTAATTAGTCCTTTATATACAAACGGGTTTAATTCCCAGCGTTTCAATCAAATCACCTACACCTTTAATGATAGTTGATGCTCTTATTCGTCATTTCCTTCAGGTACACCGCCGTAAAGCCAATAAAAGTACCGGTAATTACCGCAGATATCATCAATACCGGAAGGTAAAGATACAACCCGAAATTTTCCACTATAACGCTGGCTACAAACAGCTGGCCGACGTTATGGGCAACAGCCCCTGCAACGCTTATCCCCACCAGGCTGAATTTGGTACCGGTAAACCTGTACATCAGGTACATGACCACCGTGCTCAGGATACCTCCGGCGGCGCCGAAAAAGAAATTGGAGAGCACCCCACCCAGCAGCGAACCGAGGAACGTACGCAGCAGTACTATAATGAGTGCTTCTTTGAACCCAAATATTATTATGGCCATCAACGACACTATGTTGGCAAGCCCAAGTTTAACACCCGGAGCTATATAGGGAATGGGCAGCAGGTTTTCTACCACATGGAGTACCAGCGCCACAGACACAAGCATGGCAAGCAGTGCCATTTTTTTTGTTCTTTTCATTCAGACCCCACCTGTCTTAAGCTGTAGTCCTTCTTCTGTAAACCGAACTCATCTTCCAACCCCTGGGTTACAAACACCTGCTTGTCCCTGGTCACAATAATGGCCTGGACACCTTCCAGGCTTTCCAGTAGCTCCATGCCCCTCCGGGTACCCATCAAAAACACCATGGTTGAAAGGGCATCGGCATCAGTGGAAGAACCGGTTATGATGGTTGCTCCCTTAATTTCGTTCTCTCCGGGAAAACCGGTAAAGGGGTTTAAGATATGATGGTAACGCCTTCCGTCCTTTTCAAAATACCTTTCATAATCCCCCGAGGTAACAACCGTTTTGTCCTCCACCCTTACAACCCCCAGCAAACTGCCGGACGGCTCATACGGGTCCTTGATGCCTATGTTCCATGGTCCGCCGTCAAACCTTTCACCAAGCGTCAGCACATTTCCCCCAAGGTTTATTATTGCATGTTCGATCCCTTCCGAGATTAGTACTTTTCTAGCCTCGTCGGCTGCGTAGCCCTTCGCAATCCCTCCAAGGTCAATCTTCATTCCGGGTCTTTTTAAAAAAATTTCGCCTGCATCATCTACAATTTCCACGGCTTTGTAGTCCACAAGATCAAGGGCAGCTTCAAGCCGGTTGGTTTCGGGTATTTTGGCATCCTCGGTTCCTATGCCCCAGAGTTTCACCAGCGGTCCCACCGTAATGTCGAACAACCCCCCGGACAAGTTACCGTAATATACGCCCTTTTGAATAACCTGCAAAGTGTCATCGCTTACCCTGACCGCTTTGTCCCCGGCCCCTTCGTTTATAATGTTTGCTTCGCTGCCACCAATATCAAGACTCATGAGGCCTTCTATCTGCCTGATTTTTTCCAGGGCCCTTTCGGCCGCCCTGCCGCCTTTGTCGGTGTCCTGGTCAAAAACCTTTATGGTTACCACCGTACCCATTAAAAATTCCGTTTTTTCCACGGTGTCATACCGTGAAGCTGCATTATCCCTCCGGCAACCTGATGTAATGAGTATTACTATGCAAAATGTCAACAAAAACAGCCTGCTTCTTACCCTCATTTATTCTCTCCCGTTTTTGGTGATATCGCCTCTTATTTATTATAAACAATACAGCACACTTATACCCTTACCTGGCTCCCGCTGCACCGTAACTTTTGAGTATTTTTTTTAAGCCGTCGGTTACTTCCACCCTTCCGTCCCGCATGACCCATATGGCTTCAACACCGTCAAGGCCTTCCACAAAGGCAGCACCCTTTTCATAGGGCATTAAAAACACGGCGGTGGACAGTATGTCAGCCAGCCCCGAATCCCCGGTCACTACCGTAACCGCTTTGTTATGCACTCCCGGCATAAGCGTATCCGGGTCAATCAGGTGGTGGACTATTTCATCGTCCACCACATAGTACCTCTGGTAATCGCCGCTGCTTACCACCGAAGCATCATTAATATATAAAATATCCAAAAGGTTGTCACCGTCTTCCGAGACTATGAACTTTTCCGGGTCCTGTATGCCTATGCCCCAGCGCTCCCTGATTCCGTCAAGGGGCTTGCCGATTACCCGTATATTACCGCCGGCATTTACAATTCCTGACTCCAGACCCGCTTCCATCAGCTCTTTGGCTACTATCTCAACCGCAAAACCCTTTGCCACTGCACCAACGTCAAGGCTCATACATTCATCCTCAAGGAATACGGTACCCTCATCGGTGTCCACTATTATCCTGTCGATATCGGTATGTTTTGAAGCTTCCTCCAGTTCATCCCCAGGCGGCAGTTCTGCGCTTGAAGGATCATCCAGCCCCTGCCGGCGGTATCTGTGCCATATCTCAAGCACCGACCCCATTGCCACGTTTACTCTGCCGTCCGTGTGCCGGCACCACTCCTTGGCAAAAATAATCAGGTCTATTATTTCCCTGTCAACCTTTACAGGCCTTATGCCCGCATTTTTGTTTATCGTCCTTAAATTGTTCATACCCTCGTATTCGTTGTATATATCAAACAACCTGTGAAGCTTTTCAAAACGGTCTTTGGCTTTTTCGAAATAATCATTGAACCCCTGCTCACTTTGAACGTATGCTGTAATATTAATTAGCGTATCAAAGGTATCAAAAAAACTGTCGCTATATTTTTGATACCGGATGTTTCGGCCCGTCCGGCATCCTGTCAAAAGAAGCGCCGGCACAAGTATTATTATTATCAGGTTTGCTGCTTTTCTTCTCATTAATACCACCTTAATTAATAATAATGGAATACGCCCATATAAACAAGAGAAAAAGGAAGGGAACAGCCCTTCCACCCCGCAACAAGGTATATTGGATAGAGGCATGTCCCCTTAGCATTATTTCGCGTTATCGTAGGCTTCGGCCACGGCTTCTATATACTCGTGTACCGTCACGGTAACAAGGGATGCAAGCTCCGGCACGTCGGGTACCGCCGGATGGGACGCGTCACTCTGCTTGACCTTCATGGCCTTTATCTCGTCAACCGTTTTGCCGGTCATCCACTTCTCAAGCTCGGCTATCTGCTCATACCAGTTCATTTTGATTGAGGATGCGTTTATCATTCCGTATTCGTCCCCAAGCTCAACCTTCGTCTTGAATTCGCCATTCTTGTCGGTTGTTACCTTTCCTTCTTTGCTGAACTCAACCTTGGTCTGCGCAGTGTCAATTATGGTTCCTACAACCTTTCCGTCTTCGTCAAAGGCGACGGCAGCCATTACAGTATCAACCTGTGCAGCCGGCAGGGTCTCGCTGCCGTCCTTTTGGCTGTAACCTGTAGACTTGCCGATTGAAATCTCATGCCCCAGGCCGAGTTTGACCGCCCCGGCTCCGATATTCACAGCGTTTTGGTATGCCTCTTCCACGGCTTCTATATACTCGTGTACCGTCACGGTAACAAGGGATGCAAGCTCCGG
>CAZGUG010000048.1:0-15555 GCA_964529035.1 uncultured Clostridium sp. | reverse complement strand
CCAATTAAAATCTGTTTTGTTATATACTTATTGCTAAATCCTATATCCTTCAAATGTGTCTTTTTACACATCATAAAAGCTACAGGAACAATTAGCAACGCCCACTGTATGACTATCATTAACACAGCTCGAACAGGCAATGAAAAATTCATTAGAATATTTTGTTGAAATAGAATAATACTGATCAAAACTGCAAATTCGGCTATCACGGCCATCACCAGTTATAAAATGTTTTTTGTTCTGTTTTTCATTGGCACCCTCCCATTTCAGAAACAACCTTCGCATTATTCCACGCACGCATAATAGTTTTTACAATAGTCTCTGCAGTGGCCATGCTATCATGGATATAAAAGCCTAGTCTATTCCGCTCCAGCCTTTAGCGCCTCACCCATGGAAACCGTCTCCAAGCTCTTTGCACACAGCAGCTTGCTAAGCTGATAGGTCAGCATGATGGCTGCAAAGGATATTACCACATAGAGGGGGCTTACAATAGCTGGCAGCACTAGATTTATCATATTGCCAATATAGCCGTACACTGCACCCATTGACGCCGCCGCAACAGGAATACCTATTAAAAATCCGGCTACTAT
This sequence comes from uncultured Clostridium sp., assembly GCA_964529035.1. GTDB lineage: Bacteria > Bacillota > Clostridia > Ch29 > Ch29 > CAZGUG01. Next base: position 14,965 of record CAZGUG010000048.1, on the reverse strand, counting down.
GACAAAGGTGGAGCTGTTTAACATCATGGATTTAATCTCCCGGCGCCGGTAGCCAAATACCTTGAAAAGTGATATGGTGTTTCTGTTTTCCTCTATTATTAATGAAGTTACAAGGTAGAGGATAATCAAGGCCACAATACTCGAGACAATTGTCATCAATGCTACCATGGAAACCATCTGCCCAAAAAATTCATCCATTGCGCCGGGCAGTTCACTCATGGATTTTGTTCCCGATAGCTCTTCATCAGGGATATCAAGCTTAGTTGTACTGAAAAGCCCCATATAGCCGTTTTCCGGAAGCCCCATTTCCCTGTTAAACTCATGGATTGGCACATATATAAACTGCTCAACGTAGGAATCGGCAACAGCGTCAATATGGAAGGTGTAGGGTTTCCCGTTCTCTTTATTTATGAAACTTACGGTATCCCCGGCTTTAATGCCAAGTCGGTTGGCCAAAGACCTGGTAATATTTGTTTGATTGTTGGGAATGGGATTCCCCTTGCCATCCTTCAGAATCACAAGCGTTGAATCCGGCTCTATCCCGGATATATAAAATTCAATTTCTTCATTATTTTCAGAATAAAACTTTCCTGCATTAAAGGCCTCCGCCCCTTCCGGCGCCTCACCAAGTTGTAGATCCCTGAAGGCATATTCGTATTCAAACCGGTATACATCCGAGGCGCTAAATGCATGGTTCATAGAGTTCAAAACAGTGAAACCAAAGAGCATTATGACAGAGGCGCTGGTAACACCTAATAAAAGAAACACAAGCCGTGAGATGCTTCTGAACTGCTCCCGCAGCTTGAATTTTGTGCTGAATTTAAGCCTTTCCAGTTTAAATGTCCGCTCCAGGGCATTAACCTTTGTTTTCTGTTTATCCCCCTTCATAAGTTCCGCCGGGGAGCGCTTCAGTTCCGAACGTATAACCAGGTAGCTGCTGAGACCTAAAAACAGTGTAGGCGTCAGTATTCCGATCAGTACATTTAGAAAGCTCAGTTCAATGCCCGGGACGGGAACGTTATAGTAGGAAATCATGGCCATAACCATTGGCTTTATAGAGGGTAGGCCCAAAAGGCTTCCTATCATTCCACCTGCAAAAGCCAGCAGCAGCGGGACAGCCATATAGTGTCGCATTAACTCCCGCCGCCGGTAACCTTGGGCATAAAGTGTCCCAATTATCACCGATTCACGGCGGATCATGCGCCAGAACATTATGCCGATAATTAAGCAGGACAAGAGAAACATTGCCGCCGGCAGCGGTACGCTCATGGTTTTCATGCCGGTTATGGAGGCCCACACCATTCTTGCCCGTTTGTTGTCTGAAATGTCAATCCAGTCGGATACTGTTATGCCTTCTGCCCGCAGACTCTCCCGCAATTCCACCGCCTGTTTGTTAAGGCTCTTGGTTCTGTCATTAAACCTGACGGAATAGATTCCGGCAGCATTATCTATATCTGAAAATTCCTCACGATTTATTATCGCCACACCGAACTCATTGGGCGAATACAATATATCATTCACGTTCTTTAGCGGATAGATATAGTGGGGCAGGGACACAAAGCCCGCCACAGTGAGGGTTTTACCCGCCGCTTCTATTTGACTCCCTACGGGATAACCGTTGGCCTTTGCGAAGGCAGGGTCAAGGAGTATTTCTCCCGGTCCGGAAAGTGCCCGCCCCTCTGTGACAGCCGGGATATTCACCTTTTTTGTTTCGCTTAAGATTCGCAGCGTAAGCGTATCCGACAGGGCGGCGTCAAAGCTCATATAGTCCTCGATGACGGCACCTGCCTCTTTCTCAATTTTTGCGCTATCAAGAACAGCCTTGTCGGCATTAAAGGACAGGTCTTCCTGTACATGCTCCTTCGTAAAGGTTGTAACCAGGTTAGCGAGATTCTGGGAAAGCCCGGCAGCCACAACAAAGATATAGCTCCCAAGGATAATAAGCGCAAGGATACCCAGGTACCGCAGCTTATTTTCCTTCAAAAAACGAAAAACCCTTTTATTTAAAGCCATCACCATTCAATCCTTTCCGCCGGAGCAATCACCTGATTAACAACTTCATCAACGATTTCCCCGCTTCTTAATCTAAATACCCTGTTAGCCATAGCGGCAATGGCAGCATTGTGGGTTATCATCAAAATGGTTGTTCCAAATTCTTTGTTCACCCGCTGCAACAGATTAAGGATGCTGCGGGATGTCTGATAATCCAAAGCTCCCGTTGGCTCATCGCAGAGCAGCAGCTTGGGATTCTTATCAATGGCCCTGGCAATGGAAACCCGCTGCTGCTCACCGCCGGAAAGCTCCCTGGGGAAGCGGCGCTTTTTGTCCTGCATTTCTACCGCTCTTAAAACTTCGTCCACATTTAAAGGGGATTTGCTGATGTTGGAAACAACTTCAATGTTTTCCCCCACTGTAAGATTGGGAACCAGGTTGTAGAACTGGAATACAAAACCGATGTCTTTACGTCTGTATTCGGTCAGCTGGTCATCGCTTAGCTTGTTTATTTCGGTTCCATCTACAATGACCCTGCCGCTGTCGCAGCGGTCAACACCACCGATGATATTCATCAGGGTGGATTTCCCCGAACCCGAAGGCCCAAGGATGACACCAATTTCCCCTTTCCCAAGCTTCATTTCGAGCCCCTTTAATACTTCGTTTTTGATTACTCCGGTTGTATAGGTCTTCTTCAAAGCAGAAACGTCAATAAACACGTTATCACTCCCCCCTTTTATAAAAACAGCCTTTCAAAATGTCAAAATATTCATCAGATTCGGTGATAACTTCCAAGCCAACATCCTCAAAGGAATCAACTTTATCCCTGTACAGATCGGCAAAACCCAGCATAGTCCAGTTAATTATATTAATCATCTTTTCACGGTCAATATCTTCCCTGAATTTGCTCCAGTCAATGTTTTGATAGCCTCTTTCCAAGCCGCTTGAAATAAGGTCCTTGCTAAGTCTACTTATTGCAGGCTTCACCTCGGCTGCATCCTCCTGGGCTAAGGCCTTAAGAAAATTAAATGCCTGTGGGAATTTTTTGTAGATTCTAAATTTAACCAATCCCAATTGTCTCATTCTTTCAAAAAAATCCGGTTCATTCCAATCCACTTGGGCATAGATTTGCTCAATCACCTTGGCTACGTAATCAAGCAGGAATAAGTACAGTTCCTTCTTGTTGCTAAAATAGTTGAATAATGACCCCTTGGATATTCCTGCTTCCTTTACAATCTCGTTGGTAGATGCCTTATCGTAGCCGTTTTTTGCAAACTCCTTTAGAGCCACGTTAATAATACGTTCTTGCTTCTCAGATTCCAGGCTGTGAAACTTCGAATAGATAATAGTCACCCCATTTCAGAATTATCGGAAATCATCAAATGACCACTCTGGTCATTTTTATTATATACCGGAATGACCGCTGTGGTCAATACGCCGGAAGAAGTATACTTTCACATAACGTACAGTGGTTCTTAATGTTTATAAGTATTATCCCGGAATGTGCACATGCCGTCCCATACAAAAAAGGACCTGCCTTAAAAAGAGCAGGTCAAGTGATGTTCTCCTACTTTATAAGATGGCAATGAAGGCTTGCTGATTGCCCAGCCTTGCCACAGCTGCACCCATAATCCCACCAAGATAGGCCATGCCTATTGCCCATACCAGAATTCAACGATTTTCCCTTACCGGATAATCCCCACCCTGTCGCAGAGCGCTTCTACCTCCGCAAGAATATGGCTGGACAGAAAAACGGTTTTGCCCTGCTTCTTTGCTTCGAATATACACTCCTGAAAAGCAAATTCCATTAACGGGTCAAGTCCGCTGGTAGGCTCATCTAAAACCAAAAACTGCGCATCTGAAACAAAGGCGAGACAAGTGCCACCTTCTGTCGGTTCCCCTTGGAATAGCTGCGGCATTTTTTCTTTGGATCAAGCTGGAATTTATCCAGCAGGTCTTTGCGACGGGTGGGGTTTATTTTACCGTGCAAGCTGCCTAGAAAATCAATAACCTCACCGCCGCTTTTACGCAGCATCCCTAAAGAATGATGAAACCATATACCTCGCCTTTCTTTACGGTAAGGTCGACTCCCTGCAACGCCGCCTGCCTTCCAAAAACCTTGGTTAGTTTCCTCGTTTCAATCACGTTCAACGCCGTATCCCCCATCATTTATAATAGGTTTTTCGCAGTTCATCAAGATAACTGTCGAATTCAGTAGAAATTTTTTCAAAATCGAACTCCGAGACATCAAAACCTTTTAATTGTTCTAATATCTGATTCGAATATCCACCAACAGCCCAAAAAATCAATTGCTTTGCTTTATCCACATCCAACCCGCTGCGGAAGCGTGATGTATCTATATCGCCATAAAACCGTTCAAAACTTTTGTTTTCCACCTTTTTTCGTCTTTTTACCAGCTCATCCTTTACCGCTTCGGAATCCGTCAATACAGCCACTTTAATAAAGTCAACAATCCATGGGTTTTTTTGCATTACCTGGATTTTAAGCATACAAGTCTGCCGCAAGCGCTCGAAGATGTCCCTTTCCCGCAGGTCAATCCTGCTAAAATACTCTCTTTCCAGTATCTCCAGACAATAGTCGTAGAGGAAGAGAAAGAAATCCTTCTTATTGTTGATATAGTGAAACATCAGAGGCTTTGAGATACCGGCCTCCCTGGCAATCACATTTGTTGATGCATCATCATATCCCTTGTCGGCAAATTCCTTGAGTGCCGCATTCAAAATGGCATTTCGCCTTTTAGGTTCCAAGCTTAATAATTTTGAGAACATATTAATCTCCTTCTTTATAATCATTTTTGTCACAAGCGTTTTTACCTGTTAGGTCAACATCATCACTGTACATCAATTTACCTATTAGGTCAATACACCAGTGCAATTTTCTGTTGTTTTCTTTTGATTATGTCACCTTGTTAATTATCTTGATAAAGGGGGTTTAAGCCGCATCTAACAAGAAATCGTAGACATAAAAAATAGAACAACTGCCTTTAACAGTTGCTCTATAGAAATTCCCTGCTAAGTTTTTTTATAGCCCCTTTCTCTATCCTCGAAACATAGGAACGGGATATCCCCCCGACACGCCTTTATTGCAGTATCTTCTTAATCTCCTCCACCGAAGCCACCTTGCCCATAACCTTAACCTGTTCATCCACTACCAGGGCCGGTGTCCTCATGACGCCATAACCCACTATAGCCTTTATATCCTCTACCTTTTCTACCGATGCATCAATACCAAGTTCCTCAATTGCCTTCCTCACGTTTTGATCCAACTTCTTGCAGTTGGCACATCCCGAGCCCAATACTTTGATTACCATAAAATCACTCCCAAAGATTTAATTATTCTTCCAATCACAAAAGCATTCAGCAATTGCAGCTGCAATCACAGCCGCATGTGCTGCCGGCAGTGCCTACGTAATCAATAGCACCGGCCGGGCACAGCTTCTGGCACCCACGGCACCCGTGAATGCAGTTTTCAGGTTCCATAACAACGGGTTTGTTTTCAACCAGTACATATACACCGTAGGGGCACTTTTCAAAACACACCCCGCATTCGGTGCACTTTTCATAATCAATAACAGGATACCATCCCTTTGACAATATGATTCCCCCCTTATCTTTAAAAGTATTCATTTCTTAATCCTGTCGACCGGCAGACTGTCTCGGTTCTCAGCCCCATACAGCGCCGAAAATCATACCGGAAATGGTGGCCATTATTACCACCAGCGCAACATAAACAACGGTCTTCTTGGTGCCTATAACGCTGCGAATAACCAGCATGTTAGGCAGCGACAGTGCCGGGCCCGCCAGCAGAAGTGCCAGTGCCGGCCCGTTGCCCATCCCCGCTCCCAGAAGCCCCTGGAGAATGGGTACCTCGGTCAGCGTGGCAAAGTACATAAAGGCTCCCGCCACCGATGCAAACAGGTTGGCTCCCAGGGAGTTACCCCCCACCAGCGAGTTAACCCACTGCGAGGGAATAATGCCTTCGTTGCCGGGCCGCCCCAGCAGGAAACCGGCCACCAGCACCCCGCCGAACAAAAGAGGCAGTATTTTTAGCGCAAAATCCCAGGTGGATGAGTACCATTCTTTTCGCTCCTCCCCGTCATACCACCGGAAAACCGAAATAAGGGCCATGGCAAAGAAGACGCCTGCAATAAACCACTTATCCGAAAATACTGCTGCCCACAGGCCGGTTTCCTCTATTGGCCTTGCCCAGTTGGCAAACACCAAAAATCCAACCATCGAAGCAAAGAAAACTATGTCCTTCCAAAGGGGCCGTTTTTGCTCCACATCCCTTTCAAACATTGACGCGTCCTCTTGAGTACGTCTTCTTTCCTCCCTGAGGAATATAAGGTGCATCAAAAGCCCTATTATTATGCTGAACACCACCGCTCCCACCGCCCGGGCGATACCAAGCTCGGGCCCTAAAACCCGCGCCGTAATTATTATAGCCAGTATGTTTATAGCCGGACCCGAGTAAAGAAAAGCGGTGGCGGGTCCAAGCCCCGCACCCCTCATGTAGATACCGGAGAAAAGCGGCAGCACCGTGCAGGAGCACACCGCCAGTACCGAGCCGGACACCGAGGCCACCGAATAGGATACCCATTTTTTTGCCAGCGGGCCAAGGTATTTCATGACAGAATCCTGGGAAATAAATACCGAAATGCCCCCGGCTATGAAAAATGCCGGCACTAGGCAGAGTAGTACATGCTCCCTGGCGTATTCGTGCAGCATGGCAAAGGATTCAACCAGGGCCCCTTTAACCCTCGGATCGGACGCCGGCAGGAAATAGGCCAGTAAAAACACGCCAAGTATCAGTAAAAACTTTCTGCGTTCGCTCAATTTTAATACCTCCGATTTTTATGCCTGTATATTTTTCAAAGCTTTACCCTTTTCCTCATGCCGCTCCCTTATTATTCTATCCACGCAGTTTAAAAAAACGTTTACGCAAGGAGCGTTAAGTCTGTAATAAACCTGCAGTCCCTCTTTCCTGGTTTCCACAATTCCTGTGCTTCGCAACGTGGCAAGGTGCCGGGATACGCTTGACTGCTTCTCTTCCAGAAAGTCCACTATATCGCAGACGCACTTTTCGCCGTCCTTTAGAAGGTCAACTATGGCAAGCCGCACAGGGTGTGAAAGGCTCTTTATTATTTCCGCCCTGTATTTATATAACCGTATATTGTCTTTGTACACTTTTATTCACCCCGCATTTCATTTGACTATATTACTATATTGTAATATATCATACCAATTAATCCCCGTCAATATCCAATTCCGTTGGAATTTGACGGGGAAGTTTGCCTATGCTCTTATCCATCCCTTAACTGCATCGCTTTGCTTTGCATATACGCCCATTTTTTTCGTTGCAACATAAACCCTTGTTAAGCTGTGATACATGGGGTTTACGATATGGCTAAAAAGCTGCCTTACTATATATTAGCAGCAGTCGCTGCCGCCACATCCGCAGCCGCATCTGCCGCCGCTCTTCCCGGACGCTTTTTTTGATTCTTCTATGCCTAATACCTTGTATGCCGCCTCCCGGATGGCCTTTGCCGGTACATCCTCATACTCTGTGCCTTGATATATAACCGTACGGCAGTAGGTTTCGTTCCCCAGCAGGGCACTGCACGAATGGCAGTAGTTCTCCGATACCTCAATATCCAGGATGTCTTCTATCGGAACTCCGTTAAACAGTATGGTATTGGACTTTTGTATTTGGCTGTCATTTAGCTTTGTCTCAAACCATTCCACCTGAATACCCAGCGGCTTAAGCGCTCTTTGCAGCCTTCTTACTTCCGCGTTAAGGTTTTCACCGGTATCATAACAGCGGTCGCAGGTATCCCCCTCAACATCAAGGTGTCTCCATTCAATTCTAAGCGTTTTCATAATTCTACCTCCATTTAGTTATGTTTTTTAATATAGAGCCTGCAATCATCAACTGTTCTTGGACTTTGAAGAATCCTCACCTTCTTTTTTAGCGGCCATTTCCTCCGGCAACTCTTCTATCTGAAAACTGCAGCACGGACTCTTTTTGGCCTTTTTACCTCCCGCCAGGCGCTCAAATAAACCTTTCTTTTCTTTTTCCATAATTAATACCTCCTCTTCCTATTATTATTGATGTGTGCAGCTATCGCTCCGACCCCTTCTTTAAAGAACCATATTAAATATATATCCGCCGGCCGCAGCCGTAACAAAGATTACCGCCACTATCGCAGCAACAAGCTTTCGTTTGAATATTCCCGCAAGCATACTCATTTCAGGTATGGCCATGCCTGCTCCACCTATAATAAGCGCAATCACCGCGCCCACGCTCATCCCCTTTTGCATAAGCGCAACACCTATGGGTATTGCCGTTTCAGCGCGGATATACAAAGGAATACCTATAACCGCTGCGACGGGAATGGCAAAGGGGTTGGAGGGTCCCGCAAGCCTTAATACAATTTCCTGGGGCATATAGCCGTAAATAACCGCACCAACGCCTACGCCGATAAGCAGATAAACCAGTACACCTCTGAAATCTCCCCACGCTTTGTTAAACGATATCTTTAATCTGTCCATAAAAGCCCTGGGTGCTTCCTCATCCCGGTAATGATTTCCCCCTTTTATCCGGGCTCTCTTAACCAGTTTTGAACCTCCTGATTTCTCCAGTACTACTCCGAACGCAACCGCTCCGCCGAATACAATGGCAAAGTATATAATGCATACCTTCCAGCCCATAAGTGCAACCAGCATTGCCAGTATTATCGGGTTAAGCAAGGGAGACGCTATAACAAAGGACATAACCGAACCAAAGGTTATCCCCGCTTCCAAAAAGCCTAAGGTAAGCGGAATGGTGGAGCATGCGCAAAAAGGCGTCAAAGCCCCTGCAAACGCTCCTATAAAATTACCCCACATGCCTTTTTTCAACATCCATGCTTTAATTTTATCCTGGGGCAGATACATAAGCATAAGCGCCACCATTGTGCTGATACCCAAAAACAGCACGGTAAGCTCTGCAGTTATTACTACAAAGTATTTAACTGTTTCAGTTAACGAATTCATAAATACACCCCTTATATATTACTCTCCTTCAGGCTGCATAAACTCCTGTCTTTGTATCAATTCCGCCATTGTTCCGAGGGCATCCTTGATACTTTCAATCCTTTGGGGCTCCAAATCCCTTAGCGCCCCCTCAAGGTATGCGGTGTACTGTCCGGTTACCCTTGATATTACAAGTTCTCCTTTATCGGTAACAGTAACACAGCAGACCCGTCCATCCACGGGAGAACGCTCGCGCCGGGCATACCCCTTGCTCTCCAGCCGGTCTATGATCCTGGTTGCCCCGCTTTTTGTAAAACCCAAAGCGTTTCCTATCTCCTGAATTGAAAAGCATTTGTTTTCACAGGCTTTTTTGAGTGCCATAAACTCAACCAGTGTCAGGTCTTCGCAGCAATCCCCGTCAAATCCATGATTTCCGAAATGCCAGGCTATCTCCTGCAATAGGTTGTAAATATCGTATACGGTTCTATCCATTGCATTCCCCTTCCTCAAGAATTGGTTGACGCTTTCAACTATATATTATGCTTATTGATTGATGTTGTCAACCAATTGACCAAAAAAAGGGGGTAATGGACGTCAGTATTCCTGCAAGCAGTGCCGGCAATTTCTTTGAACTTGCCGTGGCCGTTGCAATATCCCTCTAAGGCACTGGTTCCCGCAACAGTCCGCCCAAAATTAGCATACAATTACTTGGTTCCAGTGAGGTGATGATATGGATGTGCCTATCAAAAAGCTGCTAGGGCTATAGAACCCATCCTTCTGCCCAATGAATTTGCACAGTTGGTACGCGCGGGATAGTTCTACCTGCCGGGAAACTCCGCATGTGGTCACCTAGCGCGCAAAAATTATAGAACAACTGCTAATTGCAGTTGCTCTATAAAAATTCCCTACTTAGTTTTTTTATAGCCCTTTTCTCTATCCTGGAAACATAGGAGCGTGATATGCCGAGCATCTGGGCTATCTCCCGCTGGGTCTTTATGGTGCCGTTGGAGAGGCCGTATCTAAGTTCCAGCACAATCCTTTCGCGGTTTTTCAAAACCTTATCCATTATTTTATACAGTTTGCCGGTCTGAAGTTTTTTCTCCACTTCGTCAAGTACCGTATCGCAGTCGGTGCCCAGGATGTCGAGCAGCGATATTTCATTGCCTTCCTTGTCAATTCCGATCGGGTCCTGCAGTGACAGCTGGTTCTGTATCTTTTTGCTTGAGCGGATTGTCATTAGTATTTCGTTTTCGATACACCGCGCCGCATAGGTGGCAAGCCTTGTACCCTTGCTGCTGTCAAAGGTGGTAATAGCCTTGATAAGTCCGATGGTTCCTATTGATATAAGGTCGTCGGCGTCCTTGCCGGTATTGCTGTACTTTTTTACTATATGTGCAACCAGCCTTAGATTTCTTTCTATCAGTATATTTCTAGCCCTTTCATCACCCTGTTTATACAGGGTCAAAAAATCCTTTTCCTCGTCCTCTGTAAGGGGCTTGGGAAAGGAAGAATTGCCTGAAACAAATGAGAATAACAGAAATGTATCCCTCAGCATGGAAGCTGTAATTGACGCTATTGATGCAAGCACCGGTATGCTCACCTCCGTATTAGGGTCACTCTAAATTATATGAAACCGCCCCTGGAGATGTGCATGTACCGGTAAAATATAACGCCGGCCAGGCATAAAAAAAGTGCTTTGCGCACTTTAACCCAACATTGATTATCTGTAGCCCAGTTCCAAAACCCTTTTCGCAATATCTTTAAATACAGGGGCTGCAACGCTTCCACCGCTTCTTCCGTTTTCGGCAAAAACCGTAATAACATATTTCGGATATATCCTCGGAGTATACCCGGTAAACCATGCATGCACCACGTCCTGGCCGTTTACCTTCTGCCCTGTCTGGGCAGAGCTTGTCTTACCCGCCGTTTTTTCCAGGCCGGGCAGTGCTGCGCCGGTTCCTGTACCGTAATCCACCACCATTTCCATCATCCTTCTTATCTCGGTTGCAACAAATGGTGAAATTACCCGTTTCGGTTCTTCGTTACCGGACAGCGGTGTAATCTTCCCGGAACCGTCTATCAAGGCTTTGACAACATAGGGTTTTTTGCTTATCCCGTTATTCGCTATTATATTGGTCATGGCTGCTACCTGCAGCGGTGTTACCAGTATATCACCCTGACCTATGGAAATATTGCAGACGTCTGATTTGTGCAGTCCCTTGTCCGAAGGCAAAACTCCGCTTTGCTCTTCAAGGGGGTTAACCCCCACTATCTCACCCAGTCCGAAATCCCCGGCAAGATTTATAATTCTCTCACCGCCAACCCGCTGACCCATTTCGATAAAAAAGGTGTTGCATGACTCCGCGTACGCTTCGAAAATGTTCAGGCCTCCATGTCCTCCCGCATCATAACTCGAGCATTTTATCTGAAGTTCGCCCACCTGTATGTACCCGGGACAGTTAACCGTTTCAAACGGATTTACCAGGTTGTCTTCCAAAACCGCCGTCGCCACTATCGTTTTGAATATGGAACCCAGATTATACTGCTGGAAGGCCTTGTTAAGCAGCTCACCCCTTTCACCCTGAAGGTATTTACCCACATTGTCCTGTGCATAGTTGGGACGGCTTGCCATGGCAAGAATCCCGCCGCTTTCAACGTCCAATACCAAAACTGCACCTTCTATGCCGTGTTCGTCCACCACCTCCTCTGCAATTTTTTGTATATGATAATCTATTGTAAGCTGTAAGTTATAACGGTTGTCCCTCTGCCCGCCGTTTATTAGCTTGTACCCCAAACCCGGTATAAGCCTTTTGCTGCCGTCCACCATTGCTGCTACCGTGACTTCTCCGTCACCCGCCAGATAGCTTTCATAGAGTTTTTCCAGGCCCGCCCTTCCCACTTTGTCACTTTTATCCGTATAACCAATAAGATGCCGTGCTTTGCTGGTTTCGTCATACCTCTTTATATCCGTTATCGCCATGATACCCTTGGTGTCCCCTACAGACACCGTATGCCGGCTTTCGGACAGAGGCAGTTTGTAGGGTGAGGAAGCGCGCCGCAAACCCTCCAGAACATTGTCAGGGTCAATACCTGTTATGTCTGCAATCACTGCAGCATCCTTTTTTTTGTCTTCTATAAGGGCGGGAAAAACCACAAGGCTGTCCACCGTTTCCCGGCCGGTCAGCGGTATCATATTGGCATCATAAAACTGTCCCCTGGAGAAATCCAGGGGAAGATTAAGCATTCTTTGGTTCATTGCTTTGAACGAATAGCTTTTACCCTGTACAATCTGTATCTGAAACAGGCGCAAGAGAAGCATCAGCATTATAATCAAAATCATTCCGGCTGTAAAAACAGCCCTGGAAGCCATTACATTTTTCCTCTCAGACATTATTACACCTTCCGGCCGGATAGTTAACTATATTATTGGCCTGCTCCGGAAGGTTTATACCTTTATACAGCCGGTTTTCTCAATATGTCAAAGGGTTTTACCGGATGTTTCACCGGCATTCTTACCACCTGCTGCGGATGGGGTGCTACGTCTATACAGTTTCCCTCTTCATCTTTCATCCATTCAATTTGCTGGACAAAATAATCCCGGCCGGGACCGGTAACCTCCACCGTATCCCCGGCAAAAAACCTGTTTCTCTGCTCAACGGTTGCAATTCCCGTTTTTTCGTCATACTCAAGTACAAGCCCTACGAAATCATATTCGCGTATATAACTGCTTTTTTCGTAAATCTGGTCCCCGGCGATGGTTTTCCCAAAGTAAAAACCGGTTGTAAATTCCCTGTGGCTTGCCTTGCACACTTCTTCCGTCCATTTGTTCCTGTTTAATTCGTATTCCTTTTCATCCCTATACCAGGTATCCATGGCTTCCCGGTATGCCTTTACCACGGTAGCCACGTAGTAGGAACTCTTCATCCTGCCTTCAATCTTCAGGCTGTGAAGGCCGCTTTCAATAAGCTGCGGTATATATTCAATCATACACAAATCCTTTGAATTCATAATAAAGGTGCCGTTTTGGTCTTCATATACTGGAAAATATTCTCCCGGCCTTTTTTCCTCCATAAGATAATACTTCCAACGACACGGATGGGCACAGTCTCCCAGGTTGGAATCCCTGCCCGCCATGTAGCTGCTGAGAAGACACCTGCCGGAATAGGATATGCACATGGCTCCATGTACGAACGCTTCCAGGTCAAGGCCCTTTGGGGTGCTTCCTCTTATTTCGCTAATCTCCTGAAGTGAAAGCTCCCGGGCCAGGATTATCCTCTTTGCTCCCAGGCTGTGCCAGAATTCGGCACTCAGGTGATTAACGGTGTTTGCCTGGGTGCTTATATGTATTTCCATCTCCGGCACAGTCCGCTTTACAAGCCGAAACACGCCCGGGTCCGAGACTATCATTCCGTCAACACCGGCCCCGGCAGCCTTTCTTATATAATCATCCAGCCCCTCCAGGTGACGGTTATGCGGTATGATATTTACCGTAAGGTATCCCCTGGCACCGGACGAGTGGGCAAAATCCATTCCCTCCTTCATCTCTTCAAGGCTTAGGTTTCCCGCCCCCGCCCGAAGTCCGTATCTTTCTCCGCCAAAGTACACCGCATCGGCGCCGTACATGACTGCCATTTTCAGTTTTTCAAGGTTCCCTGCGGGAGCCAGCAGTTCAGTTTTATTCATGCTCCGTCCTCCTTATACAGCTGATGGATACACCATCCCCTATCGGCACTATTGCAGTATCCAGCTGCTGGTGCTGTGTTATGTATTTCAAAAACTTTCTCATCCTTTTTACTATTGTAATCTTTCTCCTTTTTACAAGGCTGTCGCTGGCCACCATACCCCTGAAAAGCACATTATCACACACAATGATGCCGGCCGGTCTTACGTTTTGCAGCACATCCTCAAACATTTCACCGTAATGCCCCTTTGCAGCGTCTATGAAAACAAAATCGAACTTGCCTTCAAGTTCCTTTAGAATGAGTCTTGCGTCGCCGTGTATTACCTCAATTCTGTCATCTAAACCGGCCCTTTCTATATTAAGTCTTGCCTTTTTTGCCATACCCTCATCAATTTCCAGCGAGACCATCTCGGCACCTTTGCCGGCGGCCTCAGCCAAAGTGACCGCCGAATAGCCGATAGCCGTACCTATCTCCAGTATTTTTTTGCTTTCAAACCCCTTTACCAGGACTTTTAAAAGCTGCGCAACTTCCGGCTGTATAATGGGTATATGGTTTTCCTCCGCGTACAACTCCATATCCCTTATCATGCCCCCGGAAGGGCTCAGGTTTTTGGTAATATAATCCCGTATATAATTCCTTGATATACCGTCCATAACCCTTCACTTCCCCAACAACAAAAGGTGGCATAACTACCACCTAGTGTTTTCATTCTGCATGCTATTATTCAGGCTGCTACCTGTTATTCTCCTTGTCAGTAAGGAACTGCTGATAGTTATTGCTGAAGACATTTGTACCGTTGTTTGTTGCCACGAAATACAGGTAATCGGTATCCGCCGGCTCCATCGACGCCATTAGGGCTTCTCTGCCGGGAGAAGCTATCGGGCCTATCGGGAGCCCGGATACAATATACGTGTTGTACGGCGAATCTATTTGAGTGTCCTCGTTGGACAGCCTTGGTTTCCTCTCTTTGAGTATATACTGCACCGTGGCACAGGACCCCAGGTTCATCCCAATATCAAGCCTGTTATGGAATACCGACGATACCAGCGGAAGCTCTTCCATGGTACCCGCTTCCCGCTCCACAACAGAAGCCAGGGTAACCACCTCGTCAAACGTCATACTGTCATCATTCCGTTCTAACAGGCCTATTTCGCCCGCAACCTCTTCAAACCTGTCCAGCATTCGCCCTATAACCGAATTGGCCGGTTCCCCCACAAAAACTTCGTATGTATCGGGAAACAAATACCCCTCCAGCCT
>CAZGUG010000047.1:0-15668 GCA_964529035.1 uncultured Clostridium sp. | reverse complement strand
CATATATGACCCATTAGCTCAGTTGGTAGAGCACCTGACTTTTAATCAGGGTGTCCCGCGTTCGAGTCGCGGATGGGTCACCAAAAAAGCTCCAAAGAGAGTATTCTTTGGAGCTTTTTTATTCTTATCCGTCTTTGCGGTAAAAAAAGGGTTTTATGGATGTAAACCGGTATTTTGCCGGCAGGACTATCTGCTCTGTACTGCCCACAAACAGTACCCCTCCCGGCATCAGTGCCCTTGAAAACTTGCTGTAAATATGCTGCTTTGCGTCTTCGGTAAAATAGATGAGCACATTCCTGCACAGAATTAGGCTGCATCCGGCCGGAAAAACGTCCCTTAACAGATCCAGCCTTCCGAATTCCACCTTCTTTTTAACGTTGTCGGATATCAGGTATCCATCGTTGGTTTTATCGAAATATTTTCTTATCCGGGAAGGGTCCATGTTCTTCAGGCTGTTCTCCTTATAAATGCCCTTCCTTGCCTTTTCTATCGCGCCCATATCAATATCTGTGGCAATAACCTTAATCCTTTCGGGCGGCATGGTTTCCTCAAGCATCATTACCAGGGAATACGGCTCCTCACCGGTGGAACATGCCGAACTCCATATTTTCAACTCTTTACTATCCGGCATCAGTTTCGGCATTATCAATTCCCGCAGCGTTTTCCACTGAGCCGGATTTCTGAAGAATTCGGATACATTTATAGTAATATAGTTCACAAACTCGTTTAATAGAATAGCGTCTTTATCAAGACTCATGTAATAATCCGAAAGACTGTCAAAGCCCTTCCTTGAAGCGAGGGCTTCTATCCTTCTTTTCATTTGTTTTTCTTTGTAACTTGACAGGTCAATCCCGGTTTTTTTATATACTTGATTCTTGAACAGGCTGTAATCGTCCATGGCTTCCCCTTTACATTCTTTTTTATTTAAAAAACAGTTTTATCTCCCTTTCTGCGCTTTCTCTGGAGTCGGATCTGTGTATTATGTTTTGTGTAATGGTGCTTGCGTAATCGAACCTTATTGTACCCGGCTGGGCCTTATTCGGATCGGTGCTGCCCACCATTTTGCCTAATGCGCATACTGCTCCTTCACCCTCAACAACCATCAGCATCGAAGGCCCCGATATTATATGTTCTATAAGGGAATCGTAGAACGGTTTTCCCCGATGCTCCTGGTAGTGTTTTTCCGCCAGTTCCCTGCTAATCCGCTTTATTTCCACCCGCGTTATTACATAGCCTTTGCGTTCAATTCTGGATATGATCTCTCCCATAATTCTCTTTTTGACACCGTCGGGTTTAATCATTATAAAGGTTTTTTCCATCATAACAAACAGCCATGCTCCTTCCCAATTCCAATAATGTATATTTTACCATATATAACAGTTAAAAAAAAGCCGTGATACCGGGTATCACGGCAAAAGAATGTAAAGGGGGTCTCAATGTATTTTGTGAGGTCATTAATATTTTCACCATAAAACCAAAAATTATACATTGCTATTTTAAAATATTTATAAAAGTAAAAGTGCGTGTTCTTTTCCTTCAAAACACGCACTTAATACTCTATATTTCGGTAACAGAAGGCCTTCATCCCCTTATTTTTTTATAAATTAGCCACCTTAACGGGTTGTTCGAACAGTCCCCTTTTGACTTCCGTGGCGGTCATATGTCGGGCTTTAAACTTATCTGTAAGATAGTTGCAGGCATCCCAGGGGTTAACCGTGTCCCCGCATGTAAACACATCCACCGCGGCATATCCCAGTTCCGGCCAGGTATGAATGGATAAATGGGATTCCGAAATTACCACAACCCCGCTTACTCCCTGTGGGCTGAATTTATGGAATGCAACTTCCCTTACCTCAGCCCCTGCCGCAATAGCAGCACCTACCATCGACTTCTCGATAAAACTTTTGTCGTTCAAGGTGTTGGTATCACAACCATAGATTTCCGCCAGTATATGGCGTCCCAATGCATTCATAATATCATTCCTCCTTACAACCCGTTTAATCTATTTTGCACCATTATATTACACTTTATTTTCCTCCAATAAATAAAATTTTAGCAGATAATTATGAAATGTCAATACTTCACATGTCGTAATGCGGCATAATTTTTGATTATTTTAAAAGAGCTTATGGTTTCGTTAGTATTACCTGTTTTGTTGCAGAATGCTCTCTATTTTATTTATATAATTAAGAAATGCCTCCATCCGGAGGCATTTCTTAATTATTCTTCTTCTTTAAATATATCCCCCACCAACTCCCCAATGGTAAGGGGTGGATCGTCCGAGTGCACCGTTTGTTCCTGTGGCTTTTGTCTTGCCTCTTCCCTTTTGGGTTTTTCCTTTGTCTCTTTTATACTGAGACTTATTCTTCTGTCACCGGGTTTTATGTCAAGCACCTTAACATCAACCTGCTGGCCTTCCTCCAGTACATCCCCGGGTTTATCGACATGTTCATAGGCTATTTGTGATATATGAACAAGACCTTCAACTCCGGGCTCAAGTTCAACAAAGGCACCGAAGTCAACCAGTCTTACCACCTTACCGGTAACGACATCTCCTTCCGAGTATCTTTCCTGGATGTTATCCCAGGGGTGTGGTTTAACCTGTTTTATACTCAGGGATATCCTTTCGCTTTCCGGTTCTATGTTCAGCACCAGTACCTCCACTTTCTCTCCTGCCTTCAGCATCTCAGAAGGATGTCCTATTCTGTTCCAGGACATCTCGGAAATATGCACCAGGCCATCAATGCCGCCCACATCGACAAAGGCACCAAAATCCGTAATCCTTTTTACTTCGCCTTCTATTTTATCCCCTGCCTTAATTGTATTTAATACCTCTTTCTTTTTCTGTTCCTTTTCTTCTTCCAGCAGGACCTTTCGGGAAAAAATTACCTTGCCCTTGTTTCTGTTGAATTCAATAACCTTCATGTCCAGTTCCCGGTTTACAAAATCCTCCAGCACTTCTACATACCCAATATCTATATGGGAAGCGGGTACGAAACCCTTGATGCCTTCTGCTGCGGCTATAAGCCCTCCCTTAACTTCTTCCGATACTTTTACCCGTACAGGTTCACCCGTTTCATAACTTTCCTTGAGATGTTTCCATGCCTTCTCAGTATCAACCTTTTTCTTCGATAGAAGTACCATTCCTTCTTTTTCATCTATCCTTTTAACGAATACTTCTATTTCTTCGCCTTCACTCACTATATCCGAAGGTTTCAGGGTATCGTCTCCCGATAGTTCATCCCGGGGTATTATTCCATCGGATTTATAACCAATATTTACAATAACATCATTTTCCCCGACCTGCAGGACCTTACCCTTAACTACCTTTCCGGCTTTAATGTTTTTCATGGTTTCTTGCACGTCTTCCATTGTTTGCTGGTTTTCTTCATCCATAGATTCTTTTGGCTCTTCAACAACTTCCGCTTCTTTGGCAGCATCTTTCGCTGTATCTTCTGCTTCCTCGGCAGCATCATCAGCCGTATCTTCCAATTTATCTTCCGCGGATGCATCTGCAGATTTTTCTGTATTCCGACTGCCGTTCCCGTTATCCTCCAGGGACTCTTCGGGTTCCTGTCCACGGTTTTCTCCGGGCTGCTGTTGCTTTTCCATTTCTACATTCTCTTCATTTAATCTTGCATCGTCCATCTCAGTCATCTTGTCAATTACCTCCTTAATAATCCAATCTGGTGTGGAAGCTCCCGCTGTAACTCCTATGCTTTGGGCCCCCTTTATTCTTTCAAACGGCAGTTCTTCGGCCGTCTCCAAATGGTATGTGTTTTTACAGTTTTCACTGCATATTTTATACAGTTTTTGTGTATTTGAACTGTGTGCACCACCTATTACCAGCATGACGTCTACCTGTTTTGAAAGCTCCATCGCTGACTGCTGCCTTAAATAGGTTGCACTGCATATGGTATTGAAAAACTTAACCTCGCCGCCTTTTCCTTTAAGTACTTCTCCAACTTCTTCCCATAAACTATTTGTAATTGTGGTCTGCGCAACTACACAAAGTTTTTCAAAGTATTCTATATTTTCTGCCTCGGATGGGCTGCCCAGTATTATTGCTTTATAATCGCACCAGCCGTTCACTCCCTTAACCTCGGGGTGGTTTTTATCCCCTACTATTATGATTTGATAACCCTTGTCGTAATATTCCTTAACCTTTTCCTGTACTTTGCGCACAAAGGGGCAGGTAGCGTCCACCAGTTCAATTACCTTTTCTGCCCTTTGTCCGTGTATTTCGGGAGGAGCGCCGTGGGACCTGATAATCACAGTGCCGCCTTCTATCGCATTCAGGCTTTCAATCACCCTTACCCCTTTTTTATTAAGTTTTTCCACCACCTGTGTATTGTGGATTAAAGGACCGAGCGTATATACTTTTTTTTGTGTTTCGGTAAACTTTTCGGCAATTTTCAGCGCTTTTTTTACGCCAAAGCACATACCCGAGTTTTCTGCAATAATAACTTTCACTGCTTTATCCCTCCGCCTTCCTCTATCATTGTCATTATCTTTTTCATAAGATTGTTGCTTATCCTTTTATGCTCCTCCATGCTCTGTCTGGTGGAATAAAACTCTTCCAGGTAAATCGGCTGTCCTATTATCATTCGTATTGGGCTTAGTATTTTATATTCTGATACTATTGCAACGGGTA
Source organism: uncultured Clostridium sp. (assembly GCA_964529035.1). Lineage (GTDB taxonomy): Bacteria > Bacillota > Clostridia > Ch29 > Ch29 > CAZGUG01. Next base: position 11,014 of record CAZGUG010000047.1, on the reverse strand, counting down.
TCACCGGCACTTTTGACTTAATGGCAATCATTGAAAGACCGGGTTCGGCATCCATTGGAGCGCCGCTTCTGTTCCTTGTTCCTTCGGGATAAAGCCCGAGTACTTCACCGCTTCTTAAAAGGCGCAGTGCGGTTTTGACTGCGTTAATATCTGCTTCTCCCCTACGTACAGGAAAAGTGCCAAGGTTTTTTAAAATTGCCCCCAATAGTTTTATTTGAAACAATTCCCGCTTGGCCATAAACCGAATGGGTCTTTTTATGAAACCGCCCATAACAATCGGGTCCAAATAGCTTGTGTGATTGGCATATACAATGCAGCCCTTCACATCACCGAGGAAGTTGTCCCCTTTAATCTCTACCCTAAAAAAAAGCCTAAGGAGATTTCTGCATATAAAAGCCGCAATATTATAAAACATCCCCCTTGCCCCCCATTACATCCATTATCTCTTTCAGAACCGCTTCAACGCCTTTGCCGGTTGTATCAATCACCACTGCATCATCGGCTGTTTTTAGTGGTGCATGCTCTCTTTCGCTATCCAGTAGGTCTCTTCTCTCAATTTCAGTCTTTACCTGTTCCAGATTTGTCCGGGAATTATTTTGTTTTAAATCTTTATATCTTCTTTTTGCCCTTTCATCAATACTGGCGGTAAGATAGAACTTGAACTTAGCATCCGGCAGGACAACGGTCCCTATGTCCCGACCGTCCATTACTACATTATGGTTCTCAGCCATTTTTCTTTGTACACCGGCCATCAGTTTTCTTACTCCCGGAATTTTTGAAATCTGCGAAACCCATTGATCCACCAGTGGACTTCGTATTTCTTTTGTAACATCTTTTCCGTCCAGATATATTCCTGTATCCTTAAAGACAACATCCGCTGCCCTGGCTATTTCCAATATTATTTTTTCATCCTTCACGCTTATTCCGCTATTTATCACCTTGTATGTAATTGCCCGGTACATGGCTCCGGTATCCACATAAAGCATGTCCAGTCTTTTGGCCAATTGTTTCGCAACGGTGCTTTTCCCGGACCCCGCCGGGCCGTCTATGGCAATATGTGTTTTATTATTCAATACTATTACCCCGCTAATCCACAATTTTCAATTTTAAAGCCACCATTACTCTTGGTGGCTATTCTGCCAGCCCGAAAGGTCGGGTCTTAGTTTTTTTGCATCCTTTAAATACACATGCCTGACCTCTTGTTTTACTTCTGCATTCGCCATTACCATCACTCTTATGCATCCTGTGAGACTTCCGGTTACCGGCATCTCGGACACGCACAGCATTGGCACCTCTGTTAAACCTGCCTTTCTTATACCTGCGGCGGGATACTGGCTGTTTAAATCCTGGGTGCTTGTAAAAATAATAAAAACTATGTCTTCCCTGTTTAAATTGTTGTCGAGCATTATTTTATCCAACAGCACTGCCGCAGCCTGTTCTATCTGACCGCCGTCGTTCTGCTCAACCGTAATTGCGCCTCTTATGGCTATCACTGACATTTTTTTTCACCATATAACATTATATATTACAACCAAATTCTTCTCAACCCTTATTTTAACCTGACTCTGGAAATGGTTTCAATTCTGCTTTTGGCTTTTACCCTGAGCCCGACCGAGGGCTGAAGTACATTATCGCTTATTCCTACCACGCTGATATGTATATATTCGTCGTTTACCCGGGCTGCATCCAGTTCCAACAGGTCGTTATTTCTTACTGTAAGCTCAATTTCCCGCCTGTTAAATGAAGCCGCCGGCTCCCCGTTTACAAGAAGCTGCACCCCCGGCATCAGCATTTCGTTTTCCAACAAAATATATATCCTGCCTTCCTTTGTCAGCATCCCATCCGCCCCAAAGGAGCTTCCCTCAAGACCCGCTGTATAGTTTAAAAACACCCTTGCAGTATCGTTCAGCATTATGAACTGAAAGCCTACAAGCAAAATTAAACCGGCTATAACCGCCTTTATCAGCAGTTTCTCAATCTTTAAGGTGAAATTGTTTTTTTTAATTCTATCTTTCCCAGCCATGCATAGACCTCTCTGTTCTTTTTTCTATATGTTATGCCTGTTTTAATAAAAAAATGCACCCTATTTACAGTGCATTCCCGCAGCGTAACCGGTGGAAAATGCGATTTGAAGATTAAACCCTCCGGTTAATGCGTCCACGTCCAATACTTCTCCGGCAAAGTATAGTCCTTTGCATATTCTGGACTCCATTGTGGTAGGGTCAATTTCTTTGGTGGATACGCCGCCGGCAGTTATTACCGCTTCGCTGAAAGGCCGCAGTCCTGTTATATTGACCGTAATGCTTTTTAACAGCTTTGCCAGTGCATGCCTTTCGTCTTTGGAAATCTGGTGTACAGGCTTGTCGGGATTTATGCCCGACAGGTCAAAAACATAAGCAGCAAGGCTTTTGGGGAGCAGTGTATCAAGGGAGTATTTGGCTCTTTTATTGGCGTTCTCCATAAAATCCCTAATCATCCTTCTGTCAAGCTTTTCATTGCTTAATGCCGGTTTTGTATCAATAATTAACCTTATCCCGTTTTCCATGCTGTCAATAACAAAACGGCTCAGGGTCAGGATTACCGGTCCGGATACTCCGAAATGAGTGAACAGCATCTCCCCGAACTCGGACCTAATTTTATCGCTTTTATAATTTATGGCAGTAACCTTTACATTCCTTAAAGCAAGCCCCTGCAAGTCCTTTACCCACTTCTCCCTTGTCTCCATCGGAACCAGGGACGGTCTCGGGGTCACTACTGTATGCCCGAGCTTTTTTGCCCATTTCAGTCCGTCGCCTGTGGAGCCGGTGGAAGGATATGAAAGCCCTCCGGTGGCTACTACTACCGATGATGCTCTGACAAATTCCCCCCCGGTGGTGTACACTCCCTTCACACCGCCTTCATCGGCAGCTATGTCGGCTATACCATTACCCAGCCGCACCGACACATTATACTTTTTCATATATGAAGCCAAAGCTTTTATTACGTCGCTTGATTTATCCGAAACCGGAAAAACCCTGTTTCCCCTTTCCACCTTTGTAGGCACTCCCATTTGCATCAATATATCCCTCAGCTTGTTATTATCAAAGAAATGCAGCGCACTGTACAAAAAACTGCCGTTTCCCGGAGTGCTATTAATAAATTCCTCTATGTCACACTGGTTGGTAACGTTGCATCTGCCTTTTCCCGTTATATAGATTTTCTTGCCAAGCTTATCATTTTTTTCGAAAACAGTAGTATCCATTCCCCTTGAAGCGGCTGCTGCCGCCGCCATCATTCCGGCTGCACCTCCGCCGATTACCAAAATACTGCTTCCCATAACCATCATTCCTTTGTTTTTAAATGGCACGTATCATTTAGCGTATCCAATATACAGCGCTTCTCTTTATACTCAATGACAGATATTGAACAGTTATCCAGTCTGATTTTTGACAAATTACCAAGGTCTATACCAAGTAGTCCAAAAATCATGCATTTCAGTGTTACGCCGTGGGATACCAAAGCAATTCTTTCCCCTTTATGCAGGTTTAGAATACTGTGTATCATACCGGTTGCGCGGCTTTGTACTTTAATAAGTTCTTCTCCTTCAGGGATTTTGGCCTTATTCGGACTGCTAATCCATAGACTGTGAATATCCGAATATTCTCTCTTAATGCTTTCAAAATCCAAGCCTTCCCAGCATCCAAAATCCATTTCCCTCAAATGAACAGAAAGGTTAACTTTTATATTCAGCCTATCTGCCAGGACGCTGGCGGTATTATATGCCCTTTTGAGATCGCTTGAATATATGGCGTTTATTCCATCCTGCTGCAGCCTGTCGGCAAGTCTTTCGGCCTGGGCGTATCCTTCGGAGCTTAAATCTATGTCCATTCGACCCTGGGTCTTTGCCATCCTGTTCCATTTGGTTTCGCCGTGTCGTATCAGGTAAAGTCTTGTCAATTAACTCCCTCCACATTATATAATAAACCGTGGAAATCAATTTCCACGGTTTATTATATCAGATTCTAATAAGTCTTACCTTCCCGGGTTATATTCCGTTTTTACCCTTGTACGAATAAATGTTATATTGTCCCCATATATCTTCAAGCCTTGTGAATGTATCGGTAAGCTTCCCCTTCTCCCGAAGGCTCACAGCAATTATCAGTGCATTTATCAGACTTAGGGGTGCCACCAGGGAATCAACAAAGGAAGCCATATTGCTCTTTGCATATAGTGAAAAGTCAGCAAAATTCAGTAAGGGAGACAGCGGACCATCTGTCAGGGCTACTATTGTACTACCACGGCTTTTGACGAAATCCAGTACTTCCACCGTTCTTCTCGAATACCTTGGAAAACTAATTGCAATTACCACGTCTTTATCATCAATATTGAATAGCTGCTCGTAAACGTCGCTTATTCCCTGGGACACCACAAGTACGTTTTCAAGAATTATATTAAGATAAAATCCCAAAAACTGAGCCAGAATTATTGAGGTTCTGAAGCCGACTATATATATTTTTTTTGCGTTTAATAGCATATCAACAATGTTGTCGTATTCTTCGGTATTGATTTCCCCCAGGGTTGCCCTTATATTATCCATATCAGATTTCAGGATACTTCTTACTACATCATTCTCACTGCCATAATCGGATGCCATTTCTATCCTCTGCACAGTTGTAAGCTTTGTTTTAATGAGCTCCTGAAGTGCCTTCTGCAGTTCAGGATAGCCTTCAAATCCCAGGGCTATGGCAAATCTAACCACTGTAGATTCGCTTACTCCTACCTTTTCTCCCAGCTTTGAAGCAGTCATAAAGGCTGCCTTGTCATATTGAGTTGTAATGAATTCTGCAATCAATTTTTGTCCTTTACTTAGTTTAGGGAATCTTTGCTGAATAAGTCTAATTAGATCACTGCCTGCATCCTTCATAGCACCATTCCTTTACTCTATGTATTTTTGCATAAACTGTCTCCAGCTTTCAGGGCCTTTCTGTTAAGTTCCTCGGTTCCCTTAGGCACCCGGTTCAAAACAGCCTCCTCCAGCGCTTCGGATGAGACAAGCTTTGTAATTCTGTTTATGGTTCCTAGGGCAACTATATTTGCAACCATTGATCTGCCCACTACATTTTTAGCAGTATCCAGTATCGGCAGTCTGTATTTTTCCCTGCATTTTACGTCTGACAATTTTACCGTCCGGTCCGCTATTATTATTCCATCTTCTTTTATGCTGCTTACATATTTATCATAGGCTTCCTGAGTCAGCGCAAGAAACACGTCGGGTTTGCGGACCTTCGGGTAATATATGTCACTGTCGGATATTATTACCTCGGATTTGCTTGCACCACCTCTGGCTTCGGGTCCGTAGGACTGGGTCTGAACCGCATTTTTTCCGTCCAGTATTGCCGCCTCGGCCAGTACTATACCGCACAAGAGCAAACCCTGACCACCCGAGCCGCTTAATCTGATTTCGGTACTAGTCATTCTATTACCCCCTCTTTAATGACTCAACAATTTTACCGTACTCGTCTGTGTACTCGGGCTGCGGGTTTCTATGCAGTTCGCCTATTATGAATTTCCCTTCAAGTTTTTCCTTCGGCAGCTTGGCCGCAGCCTTTACATTAACCGCATGCTCCTTCAACCATTCCATCATCCTGACAGAATCGCCCTTTTTATTCCTTCTTCCATAGTATGTCGGACAAACGCTGACAGCGTCAATAACCGAAAATCCTTTGTTCAAAATACCGTTCTTGATCAATTCTATCAGCAGTTTGGCATGGTATGCAGTGGCCCTGGCAGTATAAGTTGCGCCCGCCGCCTGAGCCAGGCTGCAAATGTCAAACCCCTTGTCAATATTACCATAGGGCGCGGTTGTACCCTTGTCACCGGTCGGAGTTGTAGGTGAATATTGGCCTCCGGTCATACCATATATATTGTTGTTGTATACTACAGTGGTTATGTCAATATTTCTTCTCGCAGCATGTATAAGATGATTCCCCCCTATGGCGGAGCAGTCACCGTCTCCGGTTACCACTATTATCTCCAGTTCCGGATTTGCATGCTTTAGTCCTGTTGCAAAGGCCAGTGCCCTGCCGTGGGTTGTATGGAGGGTATTAAAGTCAAGATAACCGGGGGCCCTTGACGAACACCCAATCCCGGATACTATACAAACCTTGTCCTTGTCAAGTTTCAGTTCGTCTATCGCCTTTATCGCAGCCCTGGTAAGTATTCCGTGACCGCAACCGGGACACCAGATATGGGGAAGTTTATCCATCCTGAAATAGTTTTCAACAAGTTTACTGGTCATTTATAATTCCCCCTTTATCTTATCCAAAATATCTTCCGGTGTAATAATTTCACCATCGGCTCTGTTGAGTCCCACAATCCTGCATTTGCCGGCGGCGACCCTCTCCACTACCAGGCGGTATTGACCGAGGTTCATTTCGGGCACTATTATGGTTTTTGCTTTTTGAGCTATTTCTTTTATTCTTTTTTCCGGAAATGGCCATATGGTTATGGGTCTGAATAAACCCACCTGTATCCCCTGTTCCCTGGCCATGTCCGCTGCACTTTTTGCCGACCTGGCCGTGCTGCCGTAAGCAAGCAGTATTATTTCACAGTCTTTGGTACCCTCTTCCTGATACCTTATTATATCGTCAATGTTATTCTCTATTTTCTTCATTAGCCTGTCTAGAAGTTTTGCGGTAACTTCGGGATTGTTGCTCGGAAAACCGCTTTCACCGTGAATAAGCCCGGTCACATGGTATCTGTATCCTTCGCCAAAGGCCGGCATTTCCGGTATCCCGCCATTGGGGTCGGCTTTATAGGGCAGGTATTCCTCCGGCCTGACAGTTGGCTTTGCTCTGTCAATAATCTGTAGTTCTTCCTTATCCGGGAGTTCAACTCTTTCCCGCATATGCCCTATAACTTCATCCAATAATAGAATAACCGGAACTCTGTATTTTTCAGCCAGATTAAACGCCGTTACTGTTACCGTATAGATTTCAGAAACCGAAGCGGGATAAAGGGCAATAACCGGGTGATCACCATGGGCACCCCATCGTGTCTGCATAATATCGCCCTGTGCCGGCGAAGTGGGAAGTCCGGTGCTCGGCCCTCCCCTTTGTACATTTACTATTACACAGGGTACTTCAGTCAGCGACGCATACCCGATATTTTCCTGTTTCAGCGACATTCCGGGGCCGCTGGTTGCCGTCATGGCTTTCTCCCCTGCCAGGGAAGCTCCTATGACCGCTGCCATACTGCCAATTTCGTCTTCCATCTGTATGAACTTTCCTCCAACCTTAGGCAGCTTTTCCGAGGCCCCTTCTGCTATCTCGGTAGATGGAGTGATGGGATAGCCTGCAAAAAATCTCATTCCGGCGGCTATAGCTCCCTCAAGACAGGCTTCATTTCCCTGCATTAACCTAACATTTTTATTTGTCATGACCTTCACCCTCCTCCAGGTAGATAGCATAATCGGGACATCTCAGCTCACACAGGCCGCAATTGATACATGCATCCCTGTTCACGGCCTTTACCTTGCCGTCGTACAGTTCAAGAACGTCTTTGGGACAGAACGCTACGCATATACCACAGCCCTTGCACCACTCTTCTTTTATTACAGGTCCCTTGAGTTTCAAAGCCATCTATTTTGCCCCCTTTTTAAATTATGTATTTTTAGTTCTATAAAAATTTTATGCAATTATAACTTCATTTTCTTGTTTAATTTTATTATAACCACCTATAATGTGCAAGTATAACTTCATTTTTCGATTTTTATATACAATAATACCTGTGGTATTGTATACATGTTTTTGTATTACTAAACTGCAAATTTAAAAGGGATGTCGAAAAACGACATCCCCTGATCTTTGCTCCCCCTTACTCTCTTTATTCTCAAATTTCAAAACGCCATCGTTTCAGCCTGTCCATGTAATCAAACCGGGTAAGTTCAATATGGATTGGAGTAATGGCTATATAGTTCTTCGCCACAAGGTTTATGTCACAATCACTGTCCTTGTTTTCGTTAACCGCCTCACCCGACATCCAGTAATACTGCTGACCCCTGGGATCACACCTGGATTCGAATGAATTTCTGTACTTTCTTATTCCAAGCTTGGTTATACCGACTCCATTGATTTTATCCATGGGAACACATGGAATATTGACATTAAGCAGCGTATCACCGTCCAAACCTTCATTGTAAATGTTTTGGGCCAAAGAAACGGCAAACCCTGAAGCAAAACTATAATCCGCACAATCGTACGAAGCTAGGGATAAAGCAGCCGAAGGAACACCCAACAGCACAGATTCCACTGCCGCGGAAACGGTGCCCGAATAAAGGACATCGGTGCCTAAATTCGGTCCATTATTAATTCCGGAAAAAACCATGTCGGGTTTTTCTTTCAAAAGGGCCTCAATGCCCAGTTTTACACAGTCGGACGGTGTCCCGTTTACGGCCCATGCCCTGATATCGCTGCCGAAATAGGAAACAGGGTTGGTCCTGAGGGGTTTATGCATGGTTATTGCGTGTCCCACTGCACTTCTCTCCCTTTCGGGCGCCACCACCACCACATCGCCTATTCTTTTCAAAGAATCCGCCAGAGCCCTTATACCCTCTGCCGCTATTCCATCGTCATTGGTAATCAGTATAAGCACCTAAACACCTCCCGAGTGCTTGCATTTTTTGATTTTTACCAATACCGTACTATGCTAGGATTATACCAGTAATACTACTTTTATTCTACCCGAAGATTAAGTTTTTCCATTCCCAATTATTGAATGCGATTTTAAACTGTCCTCAGCATATACTAACATATGTATTAAGAACAGAAGGTGCATAAATGATTCAAATTGACGATGCAGGCAGCGGCAGCCTGCTTGGCGGAACCTGCATAGGTGTTATGCGGGTTGAGACACGGGAATATTTCTATGGAATTATACCCCTTGAGTTATACAGCCCGGAGAATTTCAAAAACAAAACATATCTTAACTGGGTCGTCGGTATGGTAAGAAGCTGCCTTTTTGACCTGAAGGTTGACAAGCATGAAAAAATCTGCGTATGCAGAGGCTATATGTTTGACAGGCTCAGAAAATGGCTTAGGGAAAATTCCTACAACTTTGAAAGTGTGAGTGTTGGCGAACCGCTGCAAACGCTGGTAGAGAATACATTTGAAGCCTACGCGGTTTCACTTGGCCTGCCAGGAGGGTACATCAGATACACAAAATACCCGTTTCATTTTCACAGGCTTCTGAAGTGGGTATATGCAGACCACTATACAAGAAAAAACTTATGTAAACAGGGCTGGAACAGCTGGCAGAAATACGGCAGCCTGGAAAGAAAGATATATACGGAAATTGCTGAAAATTCAAACTACCACTGCCTCAAATGTGGGAAGCGAATCCATAAGGACAATCCTGTCAGGGTGGTTCAATATATAACCAACCGGCTGAATAAAGTGTATCTCCATGAAAAGTGCCCGGGCAGTCCAAAGTAGCATGCCGGCTACTGCTGTGCGTTGGCCTGCTCCACCGCTTTTTTGGCCAATACAGATGTTGTGTCTATATATTCAACTCCCCCAGGGTATCTGTCGGTTAAAAGGGGGAGCTCGGTACACCCAAGTATTATTATTTCGATCCTGTTTTTCTTCATCCCTTCAATAACCCTGTTAATCCTGGTAATGTCCACCGTATTGAGGTCTTTCTTAACGGTGTATATGGTTTCGCTTACAGCTTCCTTTCCTTCCCGATTCGGCACATCTGCCTCAATGCCGTATTTCTCAAGGTATCTGCCGTACAAATTCATGCTGTAGACACCTTCTGTGGCCAATAGGCCTACCCTCTTAACCCCGGGATTTTTACCCTTAATATCAGCTGCAACTTCTTCTATCATATTTATGAAGGGTATATCAATAAACTTAGTTATTTCTTCATAAAAATAATGGGCGGTATTGCACGGCATTGCCAATATATCCGCCCCCATAAGCTGCAACCCCACTGCAGAATGTACCATGCCTTTCAGGGGGCTTTCTCCCTTACCCAGCAGAAAATCTGTCCTGTCGGGTATTTTCGGATTATTGTCTATTATTATGTGTATATGGTCCTGGTCGCGTACTGCCTTTGTATTATTCAAAACCTTCTGGAAAAAATCCACCGTCGCCTGGGGGCCCATTCCTCCTATTACACCTATGGTCTTGGTCAAATTTCCCGCCTCCTGTACATTAAAGAATCCCGAAAATTTCCGGGATTCTTTAATGTTTATTTTTTAAGTTAACTTATGCTTCCTGTGTCTCTGCCGCCTCGCCCGGAACCGAAAGCTCGTTTTCAGTTGCTGCTATTACCACGGAAGCAGCCATATCACCGGTAACATTTACGCTGGTTCTTGCCATATCCAGCACCCTGTCTATTCCGGCAATAAGTGCCGAGCCCTCAAGGGGAAGGCCAACCGCGGTAAGCACCATCGTGAGCATTATGAAGCCTGCGCCGGGAACGCCGGCAGTACCTATCGAAGCAAGGGTAGCTGTCAAAACGATTGTCAGCTGCTGGGCTATTCCAAGCTCAAGCCCATAAATCTGGGCCACAAACAGTGCACAAACGCCCTGGTACAGTGCCGTTCCGTCCATGTTTATAGTGGCACCCAGCGGCAGTACAAAGCTGGATACGCCCTCGGATACACCAAGATTGTCCTGGGCACTCTTGATTGTCACCGGCAGCGTACCGGCACTGCTGCAGGTACTGAATGCAACCACCGAGGCCGGAGCTGCACCCTTGAAGAAGGTCATAGGATTCATCCTGGCGAAAATCTTCACCGCCGATGAATATACCAGTATCGCATGCAGGATGCAGCCTATATATACAGCCAGTATTACCTTTACCAGCGGCAGCAGTACAGCGGGTCCGTTCTGTGCCACAACAGGCGTTATTAATGCAAATACACCTATGGGAGCGTAAGACATGATTATTCCAACGATTTTATACATAACTTCCGCCATGCTTTCAAAGAAATGCAGGAAGGGTTTGCCCTTTTCGCCTATAAGGGTAA
>CAZGUG010000046.1:3380-15894 GCA_964529035.1 uncultured Clostridium sp. | reverse complement strand
AAGGCGAGGATATTATTATGAAACGATGTGAAATCCTAACTGTGGTGGATAATTACCGCAATCATCCAAGGCACAGCGCCAAGGGATTACTGGGTGATAAAGTATCCTTAAATTATGTGGGCAAAAGGATGGTATTATAAAACTAGTATTATGCCATTATAAATAGATAATCATAACTGGACAGGTTTGAACTAGCAGGAATAATGGGAATGCTCGACTGAGGAGTGATACGATTTGGATAGTGTCTTGGAATATATTAAGAAAACTGCCGCGAAGCACGGAATTGACAAAGTTGTGCTGTTCGGTTCCCGTGCCAGGGGAGATGCTTCTTCGGTTAGTGATTATGATATTGCGGTTTTTGCAAAGGAACTGTCACTTGTAGATAAAGCGCGTTTTTGCGAAGATGTCGACAAAATCCCCACATTGAAAAAAATCGACGTAGTATTTGTAAATAATGGTTCGGCCGATAAATTAATAGAGAGTATTAAAAAGGACGGTGTCATTGTTTATGAAAAAGAAAGAGACAAAACTGGTCAATTTTGATAAAGCTTTGCAAAGGCTTAAGGAGGCAATAAAAGTATTCGAACAAAGCAACAACAATGATGTAATTCGCGATGGTGTCATCCAAAGGTTCGAATTCACCTATGAACTTGCCTGGAAGGCTGCTAAAGAATATCTTGAGTATGCTGGTATTGCAGGCAGAACCTCTCCAAGGGCGGTTTTTAAGGAAGCTTATGCACAACAGCTAATAACCAATGAGGATAATTGGCTTGCTATGCTAAACGACAGAAATATGACTTCGCACATATACAAAGAAGAAATGGCGGAAGAGATTGCACAGAGAATTGTTGATTGTTATGTAGGAGAATTCGAATTGCTTTTACAAGAGTTGATGAAATAAGTCGGACAAAGAGCCGTCCAATGAATGATAGAATGGGAGGCGACAAAATCCGAGACATTACAGGCTTACGGGAGGAAATTACCGCATGAAACTGTTTGAAATACTGCCGCAAAACCTGTTTTCGGTACTCACCTCGAAAAACAGGGAGATTTATGTTGAAGCGTTGTTTGTAATAAGGAGGGCCTTCAAGCAGGAAATGTCCATAGTAAAATCAGACCTTGTTTCGATGCTTATAGCTAACCTTGACGAGATGATTTACCAGATGGACCTGTCGGAAGAGGATGATACAGACGACGTATCTACGTACGAGTATGAAAGGGACGGGGTAGACCTTTCTTCCACCGCCCATTTTATTTTGCGCCGGTTAAGGGATACCGGCTGGATAGAGGCTGAATACCAGATAGATTCCTTTGAAGAAAATATAACTCTTCCCGACTATTCGGTCAAACTTATAAACCTCTTGTATTCGCTTACCGATGAGAGCATACGGGAGTATAATTCCTATGTATATTCCACCTATTCGGCATTAAAGACCGCCGACCAGGAGCGGGATGACTATATGTACAACGCCCTTCTTACCGCCTATGATAATACGGTAAAACTGGTGGACGAGCTTAAGACACTGCACAACAATATACGCAGGTATCATCAGGCCCTTAACGAATACGCAACGGTAAATGAGGTGCTTAAGGGACATTTTGACGAGTACAAAAATATGATCATGGACCGTGTTTACCATCCGCTCAAGACGTTGGATTCGGTGCCGCGGTTTAAAACCCCCATAATCCGGATACTAGGCGGCTGGATTAGGGACCAGGCTTTGAGGGACAAACTGGAAAAGCAGGTTATGCTGCGGGGCCGGTATGAGGAAGAAGAAGCCGCCGCCGGAGATATTATTGAAAGAATTCATTATATAATGGACACCTATGAGACCATTGACAAAATGCTGGAGGAAATAGACCGCAAAAACTCGGCATATACCAGGGCATCCATCGAAAAGATGAGATATATGTTAAACACCGACAGGAGCATAAAGGGTAAGCTGGTGGAGCTTTTGTCGAAGGCGGTCGAAAGCAAAGGCGAAGCAGAAATTAAGTTTGTAGAGGGGTTGGGGGACTGCGTCGAGCTTTTCAGACAGGGGTATGTGGACGAAAATTCGCTTTACACTCCAAGGGTGAGAAAAGATAAAAGGGACGAAAAGCCGATGGAAATGCATCCGGTTGAGCAAGAAGCAGGAGACGCGGCCTTTGAGGAATTCATTGATAGAGCAAAAAGAAGCTACAGCCATACCCGGGTTATGGACTTTGTAAGCTCGGTAATGTCCGAAATGGATGTGATAACCGGTGCCGAAATATCCCTTGAAGACGATGAGGCTTTTATACTGCTTATGTTGGCTTCGATAAAGGGTGGTGCCCGGAACGCTTTTTACAAAGTCGAATTTACCGAGGGTTACATGTATAACAATGGTTACAGAATACCCAATATGAGATTTATAAGGAAAGGAAAAATTAAACATGTGGAATGAGTTATACCAAAAGTTGAACAATTCGGACAGGGAGGAGTTCAGAAGGCTGCTTAATCTTTTGCTTTCCCGTACATTTATAATACGGGATGTGTACGATTCCCGGGAAGGCATGATGAAAATCAATCCCGAGTACAGGTTTGTCGAAAGGAACTATGAACTGTTTATCGATTATTTGAGCTATGCCGGATGGATACTCCAAAAAGACGGCAATTATGGAGTAATTGCGCTGGGGAACGAGTATGAGTACAACCGCTTAAGGCTTGATAAGAATACCACTCTTATCCTGTATACACTCAGGCTTATATTTGAAGAAGAACGGGAAAAGGTATCGCTGCGCAACGAAATACTAACCACAACGGGGCAGATGGTACATAAAATGATTACCCTTGGAATTACAGCTAAAAAGCCTTCGGATAAAGACCTTGCCGACGGGTTAAGACAGCTGTCGCGACACAATATTATCGAGAAGATAGAAGGACGCTGGGAGCAGGCGGATACCAAGCTGCTTATTCTGCCTTCTATACTGTTTGTAATAACCAACGAAAAAATAAGCAGAATGTATGAAACGCTGGTAAATGGCGAAAACGTTGAAACCGATAACGGTAAAGAAAATGACAGTGAAGACGACCTTGTTATAAGGGGGGACGACGTGCTATGAAGCTTTTGAAGAAGATGCTCCTTATAAACTGGCATTATTTCTGGCAGGAGCTTATTGAGTTTGAAAACATTAACTTTTTGACAGGCAAAAATGCCGCCGGCAAGTCTACGGTGATAGATGCCATGCAGCTGCTGCTGTTAGGGGATACCAGCGGCCATTTTTTCAATAAGGCAGCCAACGAAAAGTCTGCCAGAAATTTAAAGGGTTATCTTTGGGGTGAGATAGGCGACGACGGCGATGTTGGGTTCAGGTACCTAAGGCACGGACGGTTTACCAGCTATATTGCCTGCGAATTTTTTGACTATCTAAAAAACTCGAGCTTTACACTGGGCGTGGTGTTCGACTGTTACCAGGACGGTGATGTTGACCACAGGTTTTTTGTACTGGATTCGGCCATCCCGGAAAACAGGTTTGTAGTAAACAAGGTACCAATGTCCTATAAGGAATTGAGGAGCTTCGCAAGCAGGAATTACAAAAGGGGAAAATTTGATTTTCCCGACACAAACCGGCGGTATCAGGATATTTTGAAGGGCAAATTGGGTGGGGTAAAGAACAAGTACTTCAGCCTGTTCAAAAAAGCGGTGCCCTTTTCTCCGATAATCGATATCGAAACCTTTATAACCGAGTATATTTGTGATGTGCAAAGCCCTGTGGATATAAGCCTTATGCAGGACAATATCCGATATTATAAAAGGCTTGAGCAGGATGCCGAAATGATGGAACAGCGCATTATGGGCCTTTCTGACATATCAGCCAAATACGAATCCTACCGGGAAGAAAAACAAAGGCTGCAGGAGCAGACCTACATAATAGAACGGGCAAAGCACCAGGCAGCCCTGGACAGGCTTGCGGTGTTTCACAGTGAAGCAAAGGCGAACAAGGAAAAGGTGGCTGGGCTGGAAACAGAGCAGGCCGGGCTTGAAAATCGGATAAGCGAACTAAAGAAGGAAAAGGATAGGCTTGCGGCGGACAGGGCAGGTTCCGATATATACAAAAAGATGGAGGAACTAAAAAAAAGAAAAGCCGAAATAGAAAACCAGCTGAAAGATCTCAGGGAATCCTTGAAACGGACTGTTGGCAACATGAGAAAGTATGGACTGGTATGGAGGGAACACGTAAAGGCCTTAAAAGATTTGCAGATGCCGGTTAAAGACAGTGACAAACACGAATTCATACCGGACATACATAAGGACTGGAAAAGGCTTAACGACACTGCAGACCGGGCGTTGGAGCATGCCAAAGCCCTGATGGATGCCGACAGGGACAAATTGTGTGGTATGGGTACCGAGGGCTTCGAAAGCATAAGGGAATCCATAGATAGATTGAAGAACACAGCATCGGGAATTGCCCATTCCCATTCGAACGCGAAACATAGGATGCAGCAAAGGCTGACCGAGGTAAAAAGGCAGATAGAAGGGCTTGAAAAGGGCATCAAACCCTATGACCGGAAACTGATACAGCTTAAAGATGAAATTAACCAAGCTTTAACCGAAAAATTTGGCAGCTCCGTTCAGGTCCATATACTGGCCGACCTTTTGGATATAAAGGATGTCCGCTGGAGTAAAGCGGTGGAAGGTTATTTGCATACGCAGAAATTCTATCTCATAGTTGAACCGGACCATTTTACTGATGCGCTTAAGGTATACGACCGGTTGAAATTTAAAATGGATTTTTATGACTGGGGTCTGGTGGATACCGGAAAGCTTGCTGCTAAAAATCCTAAGGCCCTAAGGGGCAGCCTTGCAGAAGAAGTAATAACCGACAACCCCTATGCAAGACAGTTTGTAGACCATGTTATGGGCCGGCTTATCAAGTGCGACAGCGTAGAACAGCTTAGAGGACACAGCCGTTCAATAACCGACAGCTGTATGCTGTACCAGAATTTTGTTGCGCGGCAGCTGCACCCTGATCGTTGGAAGTATCCCTATATAGGGCGCAAGGCGATAGAACAGCAAATAAAGGCAAGGCGCACTGAAACGCTGGATTTGGAAAGAGATATATCCGTTTGTGGCGAAAGGTTCAAGGCTTTGGATGGTATAGCTTCTATGGAAGCCGTTAATACCAACGAGGCACAAAGCGTTATGCAAATACTTGAGAGGGTGGGTGCTATACCGGAACTTGAAAGTCAGCATGGGCAGATTGTAGAGCAGTTGGGTGGGCTTGACCTTACATGGCTTGCAAAGCTTGATAAAAGGATAAAGGAGCTGGAAGAAAAAACAGGGGACTTGGAAAGGGAAGCAAGGTCCCTTGACAAAAAAATAGCCAGCCTGGAAACCCGTACGGAATCTATTCTGAAAGAAAAGGTCCCAGACGCGCAAAAACAGGCTGATGACTTGCATAGGGGCATTGAAGAAACATTTCTACCCGAATGGATAGAACAAAAAGGCGAACCGAGGTTTATAAAGGAGCTCAAAGCCAGGGCTTCTGCAATGGATGTGGCCAATGCTTTTTACAGTCAGGTTGCAAGGACAAAAAGCCAGGCACAGAAAAAAAGGGACGACCTTTCCAAGACCCGATCCGACTATAATAGGGATTACATAATGTCCTATGATATAAATGCCGAGGATAATACCCATTACGATAAGGAGCTAAATGAGCTGAGTGGGGTTAAGCTTCCCGAATATTTGAAACAGATACAGGATGCCAAGGAAAAGGCCTATGAACAGTTCAGGGACGACTTTTTGGCAAAACTAAAATCGAATATTGATACGCTTAATATTCAGATACAAGAACTGAACAGCGCCCTTAAAGAATTTAGTTTCGGTAATGACAGGTACCGGTTTGTCACAAAACCAAAACCCGAATACAGGCGGTATTATGATATGATTACCGATAATATGCTGCTTGAGGGTTACAATATAAACTCCCAGGTCTTTCGGGACAAGCACAAGGACGCCATTGACGAACTGTTCCGTCAGATAACCGACGTGGCTTCGGAGCTAAATGCCGACGCGAGGGCCCAGTTGGAAAAAAACATAAAACGGTTTACCGACTACAGGACTTACCTAAGCTTTGACCTGGAAGTGATAGATAGAGAGGGCCAGCACCAACGGCTTTCGCGGACTTTACACAAAAAGTCCGGCGGGGAGACCCAAACACCCTTTTACATATCAGTGCTGGCTTCCTTTGCGCAGCTGTATCGTATAAGGCAGAGGAACGAAGCGGGAAATACCATAAGGCTCATAGTGTTTGACGAGGCATTCAGTAAAATGGACAGCGAGAGGATACAGGAGAGCATTAAACTTTTAAGAAAGCTTGGTCTTCAGGCAGTGCTTTCGGCTCCCACAGAGAAAATAGGAGACATAGCTCCCTTGGTGGATAGAAATCTATGCGTTATCAGAAACGAAGATGTTTCCTTTGTAAAGACCTTTGATTCTAAGAAACTTGAGGGGTTTGATTATGGATTTTAAAAAGTATATTCTCAATAGTCTGCTTGATAAGTACGAAAGGAGCAGGGCATACCTTGACGGCGAATCTACAAAAAGAATAATGCTCCGATTGTGCTCCGGTGATATGCCCGAGTACAATTTGGAAGACACAAGAGTTCGGGAGCTGGTTAATTCAACGGTTCAGGGTCTGGCGGATAGTGGCATTGTAGATTTTGAATGGATGAAGTTTGAACGGGACAATATTATTGACAGGGCATGGCTGTGTCTTGATAGGGTAAGCGATGCGTACCAGGAAGCGGGAAGGGTCCCCAAAAA
This sequence comes from uncultured Clostridium sp., assembly GCA_964529035.1. Classification (GTDB taxonomy): domain Bacteria; phylum Bacillota; class Clostridia; order Ch29; family Ch29; genus CAZGUG01. Next base: position 9,106 of record CAZGUG010000046.1, on the reverse strand, counting down.
AGACAAAGCGGATTTGGTACTAAAAACAATAGGAGAATACCTGCCCCATATTAAGCAGCCCTGGATAGAAAATTTTCTCAAATCAGCCGAGGACGGAATAGACAATAAAAAGAGCATAACGCCGTACTTCCCGGGGGATACCGATACAGCCCTGGCGATGCTTGATGCCCTTAAGGCAATTGATCATCTTGAAGGCGAAGAATGTCCCGAAAGGGTGTTTAGCATTAAATGTTTCGGCAGTTCCAAGTATTTTGAAAGACACATCAAAAAAAGGCTCGCCCGTATTATTAGACAATATCTAATGGATGAGAAGGATTCAATAGAAGTGCCGGCGGATGATGAAATGCTTGCCCAGGTGGGAATAGTAAAGGTCTTCGAACAGGTGGAGTTTTGTGGAGATGTTTTGGGCAGGCTTTATGGAAAACCGGCGGATTTTTCCGTGTTCCGGCACGGAATAGCTATAAACTCCCGTACCGCAAAGGACCTCGAAATAACTGGTATAGACCGGGTGGAGAGAATACTGTTTATCGAGAATAAGACAAATTATATGGAATATGTATTGAAGGAAAAGAAGAATAACGAACTGGTCATATTTCACGGTGGTTTCTACAGCCCGGTAAAGGGCGAGTTTTTCAACAAAGTGTACGAGGCGGGCAAAAAGAGCGGAATGCAGTTTTACCACTGGGGTGACATAGACATTGGCGGCTTTAGGATGTTTAAAAGACTGAAAGAAAATATAATACCTGAGCTTAAACCCCATTTGATGGACAAAAAAGCCTTTATGTCAAAAGAAAATTACTGGCTGTCCTTTAACAAAAAGTACAAAATTGCTCTTGAGAAGATGCTCTGCGACAAAGGCTATTCGCAGTTCCACGACGTGATTAAAAAAATGCTCGAAGTGGGAGCACGATTGGAACAGGAAGCCTTTTTATAGCAGTTTGTAATCAATAAGACCTGTAGCTCTACAGCAAGGGTCTTTTTTTTTGCCTTTCAGCCTGTCATGTTTTTCGCTTCTCAACAATACAAATATAAATAAGGGACAAGGAAAAAAACGGAGGTGTTAGTGAAATGAAATCCAAACTGGTGCTATTACTTGTGGGGATTATGCTGGTAATAGCTTTCTTTGCCGGCTGCACTCCCGCCGAGCCGACCGATGTTGAAGAGCCGGATGATGAGGCGGAGGTCCAAGAGCCTGAAAGCGTTGAAACGGTAAAAATAGGCGCCATACTGCCCCTTACCGGCAGCGCCGCTGCCACGGGAGTTAAGCTGCAGGCTGCCATGGAAGTTGCCCAGGAGATAATTAACGGCGAGTATCCCGGGATAGCGGTTCCGCTGGCCAAAGGCGCCGGGCTGCCGAATCTTGATAATGCCAAACTGGAGATTGTATTTGCCGACCACCAGGGCAACCCGGAAATGGCCAAGTCGGAGGCTGAGAGGCTTATAGACGAGGGAGTAGTGGGACTGGTCGGCTGCTACCACAGTTCGGCCACCAAACCGGCCAGCCAGTCAGCCGAGCAGTACGGTATACCCTTTGTGGCCGGGTCTTCGTCATCGGCGGCCCTTACCGAGCGCGGCCTTAATTACTTCGTGCGTATTGCTCCAAACGACGACATTGAGACAGCCATGTTCTTCGATTACTTGATATACTTAAACGAAAATTACGATGCAGATATAAAAACCGTAGCCGTTGCCTACGTGGACAATGAATTCGGTGTTCACGCCAAGGAAATGGTGGAAAAATGGGTAGAGGAAAAATACGGCGGCCTTGGGTTCGAGCTGGTGGGTACTGTAGCATACGCCGCCGATGTCACCAATGTTGATACCGAGGTACAGCAGATAAGCAGCCTGAATGCCGATGCCGTTTTCCATGCTTCCTATATCGCCGATATAACCATGTTTGTTAACAGGTACAAGGAGTTCGGCATTGCACCCAAAGCAGTCCTTAACTACTGCGGCGGGTTCCAGGATACACAGTTTGTTGTAAACCTTGACAGTGACGGGGACTTCTTTGCCGGCGGGGCTGCGTTCTCGGCCGAAAAGCTTGCGGATATGCCTGAGCTTGCAGCCATAAACGACCTTTATAAGGCCAAGACGAACGCCGACTTTGACGGGCCTGCCCTGGAGGAGTTTTCGTCGGTACTGGTGCTTGCCGAAGCCGTTAATATTGCCCAAAGCTTTGACGGGGATGCTATCATGGACGTTATAATGAGCACCACCTTTGACGCTCCCTATTACGCCGCCGGTGCGGTAAAATTTGATGCCGGCGGACAAAACGAAATACTGGCTTCCTATGTGGTACAGACCCAGGATAAAAGGTACCAGGCGGTATATCCTGAAGATACGGCCACAGCCGAGCCGGTTGTTCCAATCCCGGCCTGGAAGGACAGATAACTCAGTAAAGCTTACACCAAGAACTGTATAATGCTTCGGGAAAAGTGCAAAGAATCCTATAGGGGGGCGGGCGGTAAGTACCTGTCCTGCCTCCTATACTCATTTGGGCAGAAACCAATGTTTTGGGACTGGCTGCTGCCCGGGGATACCGTTCGTGGTGTAAAGGAGGAGGACACATGGTAATAGGGCAGATAATAGCTAACGGAATACTTATGGGTTTTATTTACGCTTTGGTGGCTGTGGGGCTTACTTTAACGTGGGGAGTTATGGACATAATCAATTTCGCCCATGGTGAGTTCCTGATGATCGGCATGTATACCGCCTTCTGGATGTTTACGCTTTTTTCCGTGGACCCGCTGGCAGCCCTGCCGGTTTGTACAGCGGCTGTTTTTGTGCTGGGGGTACTCACCTATACCGGTATAATAAAAAGGGTATTAAACGCCGCCGGCCTTACTGCGCTTCTTGCCACCTTCGGGCTGAGTATGTTTTTAAAAAACTTTGCCCAGTACCTGTGGTCACCCAATTACAGGTATATAAACAATGCTTTGGTATCCGGGAAAACCGTCAGGCTGGGCAGCGTTGTAATAGGCATGCCGCAGATTGCGGCGGCGGTGGGCAGTATTATTCTAACCATTGTAATAATGTCCTTTGTGGACAGAACCAGGACCGGTAAGGCAATACAGGCCACAGCCCTTAACAAAAACACCGCCCTTTTGATGGGGATTAATACTAACAAAATGTACGCCATTACCTTCGGCCTTTCGGGCGCCTGTGTAGGTGCCGCCGGTGCGCTGATGGCCACTTTTTTCCCGATATATCCCGCATCCGGTGCCCTTTACAGCGTTATTGCCTTTGTAATTGTTGCGCTGGGTGGTTTTGGCAATATAAAGGGTGCGCTGTTCGGCGGACTTATAATTGGGCTTACCGAAGCCCTGGGCGGATTTTTTCTGGGCACCCAATTCAAATATGCCATAGTATTTTTAATCTACCTGGTAGTTATTCAGGTTCGGCCAAAGGGGTTGTTCGGATGGTAAAGAATAAAAAAACGCTTATTATTCTGACTGCGGTACTGGCACTGCTGCCCCTTATAACCCAAACCAAGGCGGTGCTGAACGCCTTCATTCTACTTTTGATTTTTGCCACCCTGGGCGAAGCCTGGAACCTGATTACCGGTTTTGCCGGGCAGACTTCCTTCGGTCATGCGGCCTTTTTCGGTATAGGTGCGTACACCTCGGCGGTTATTTTTTACCGCTGCGGCGTTACCCCCTGGCTGGGAATGATTCTTGGCGGTATAATCGCCTCTGTTATTGCAGCGGTCATGAGTTATCCCTGCTTCCGGCTCAAGGGCCACTACTTCGCCATAGCCACGCTGGCGGTGGCAGAAATAATTAAACAGGTGTTTGTAAGCTGGAGCTATGTCGAGGGTGCCACCGGTATATCCATACCCATAATACACCGCTCGTCAGGCTTCGGCCGGAGGCTTTTTTACCTGCAGTTCAGTGACAAGCTGCCCTGGGTGTATATCTGCCTTGCCCTGTTTACTGCGGTGATTTTCCTTAGCAGTTACCTGGAAAACTCCAAGATGGGGTATTATCTGAAAGCTATCCGTGAAAGCCATGAGGTGGCGGAGGCCATCGGTATCAACCCCACCAATTACAAGCTGTATGCAATGATTATATCCGCCTTTATATCCGCCCTGTGCGGTTCCATATACGCACAGTATATACTCTATATCGACCCGTTTATGATGTTTTCGCTGGATATATCAATGAAAATTGTGCTTTTGACGGTTTTAGGCGGCATCGGCAATATTTACGGGCCCATTATAGGTGCAGCCATCTTTATACCTCTTTCGGAATTTACACGAATAAAACTTGGAGGCTCGGGTACCGGTATCGACCTTATGATATACGGGCTTTTAATTGTGCTAATTACCTGTTTCCAGCCAAAGGGGGTTATCGGTATAGCAGAAAAGGTGGCCGAAAAGTTTAGGGGCAAAAAGACGGGGGGTGGGGGCAGTATTGAAGCCGCTTCTTGAAGTTAAGAATATTACCATGAAATTTGGTTCACTGGTGGCGAACGAGAATGTATCCTTTGCCATCCACGACAATGAAATTGTAAGCCTTATAGGGCCCAACGGTGCAGGCAAGACCACGCTGTTTAACTGTATTACCGGTTTTTACAGGCCCCTGGGCGGACGTGTGGTTTATGACGGCAGGGATATAACGGGCATGCCTCCCTTTGAAATCTGTAGGCTTGGAATTACCCGGACCTTCCAGATAGTCAAGACGCTGAATGAAATGACGGTGGAAGAGAACGTTATGACCGGCGCTTTCCTTCATACCCGCAGCAGAAAGGAAGCGGGCGCCATAACCGAAGAGATTCTCGACCTGACGGCACTGGTACGTAAAAAGGACATACCCGGCGCCAACCTTACCATTGCCGACAGAAAGAGGGTGGAGATTGCGAGGGCCCTTGCCACAAAGCCCCGCATCCTCATGCTGGACGAATGCATGGCCGGCCTTAACCGGACCGAGATAAAGGACGTTATGAATCTCTGCCTGAGGCTTAAAGAACAGGGGCTGTCTCTCCTGATTGTTGAGCATATAATGGAAGCTATTATGCCGATATCCGACAATGTGGTGGTACTTAATGCCGGTAAAAAGATAACCGAGGGCATGCCGCAGGACGTTGTAAACAATGAAGAGGTGATAAAAGCCTATTTGGGGGATAGATATCATGCTAAAAGTAAAAAATCTTAGGGTGGGATATGGCAGTGTTCCGGTTATATTCGATTTCTCCTTCCAGGTAAAAAAGGGCGAAGTGGTGGCGATAGTAGGCTCCAATGGTGCCGGTAAAACTACCTTGCTAAAAACCGTATCCGGAATACTTAAACCCACCGCCGGTGAGATAGAGTTTTTGGGTAAGCGTATCGACAGCATTCCCGCGTACAGGATAGTGGAGCTGGGTATCTGTCACGTGCCGGAGGGCAGGCAGGTTTTCGGTAAGATGAGCATTAAGGACAACCTGATGCTGGGTGCCTATGTGCTGCGCTCCGGTGCGGAGAAGGAGGCCCGTTTGAGAGAGGTCTACGAGTTATTTCCGGTTCTAAGGGAGCGGGAGACCCAGAAGGCGGAAACCCTTTCAGGCGGCGAGCAGCAGATGCTGGCCATTGCCCGCGGGCTTATGTCAAATCCCAAGCTTTTGATGGTGGACGAAATGTCGCTGGGGCTGGCACCGTTTCTGGTGGACAGGGTGATGGACACCATGAAGCTGATAAGCGACAAGGTGACGGTGCTTCTGGTGGAGCAGAAGGTGCAGGAGGCGCTGGAGAT
>CAZGUG010000046.1:0-3280 GCA_964529035.1 uncultured Clostridium sp. | reverse complement strand
AGAATAGCAGGCATGCTGTCAGCCGGAGAAAGAAGCGAACTGGCAAATCTGATAAGGTTAAGGGATGCAGGGGTTCTGACAGAGGAAGAGTTCGAAGAAAAGAAAAAGGAATATAAAAGATGGATGGAACAGAAAGGCCTTGGTGATGAAAGAAAAGCGCTTATCGACCTGCACGAAAAAGGACTGCTTGATGATGAAGAGTTAAAACAAAAGCTGGAGATTATAGAAAAAACCGAAAACCGCGCAAGGGGAATCGCAAGCACAGACCTGGCAGAAATAAGGCGCAAGACGTCATTTAATGATGCAATATGCTTTGCCGAAAGAACGTCGGATTCGTGGATATGTATCTGCGGGACCGAGAATAAGCTTTTGGACAGGAACTGCAAAAAGTGTTTTAGCAGTCAGAAATACGTTTTGGATAACTGTACAAAGGAAACCCTGTGGCAGTAGCCGTGCCGGCCTATAATAAAAACCGAGAGGAACCGAGACGTGATAACAACCATAAGAGTAACCGGGGAAAAAAGGAAGGCAAAGTTCATAAAAAGGCTTAACCGGTTTGAAGCTTTGGCGGAACACGGCGGAGAAACCGTCCTGTGTCACGTTGCAAATACCGGCAGGATGAAGGAACTGCTTGTACCCGGAAGGGACGTGGTGCTGCGAAGGGCAAAAAACCCCGACCGCAAGACAAAGTGGGACCTCATATTAGCGCATACCGCTGACGGTGTGCCGGTCTTTCTGGAATCCGTCATGGCAAACCGATTGATTACAAAGGCTGTCAAGGAAGGAAAGCTAAAGGATTTCGAAGGATATACCGCCGTGAAAAGAGAATCGGGCTACGGGAACAGCCGGTTCGACATCCGGCTTACCGGCAGCGAAAAGACATGCTATATAGAAATAAAATGCGTTACCCTGGTTGAGGAAGGCCTTGCAAAGTTTCCGGACGCTCCCACCGAAAGGGGTACAAAGCATGTTTTAGAACTTGCAAGGGCAAAGGCGGAAGGCCTTAATGCCGCCGTCATTGTTGTGGCCCAGAGGGAGGATGCCGGGAGCTTCACCCCGAACCGGGACATGGACCCCGTTTTTTCAAAGGCCCTGGCGGATGCCGCCGGGGCGGGGGTAAAGGTGCTTGCATACAACTGCAGGGTTCTGCCGGACAGCATAACTCTGCTTGGTCAAATAACCGTCCGCCTGTAAAAGGGGCGGTTTTTTGATTGCGTATATTTGCAGCGGCCGTGGAAAAGCTAATCTAAACAGGTTTGGCAGAAAAAGCCTTAAAACAGTAAATGTTTTTTGTCAAACCATAATAGGGTGATTTGGATATGGAAATACGACAAAAGGTTATGGTGCCTTTGGGTTACGGCAAGTTTATGCGCTCGGACAAAATAGTAGGGCTCCAGCCGATAGAGGACGACAGGGGCCCCGGCAGAAGGACGCTTGTTTATGTGGAAGAAGTGGGAACCCCGGTTGTAGCGTCCCGTACCGAAAACTCAATACTGGCCGGTATGGTGGAGGTACCGAGGGAGGTTATGGAAGCAACTGCGGCACTGGAGCTGCTGCAGGATATCCTGGACGATTTGAGCCAGATAGGCCCCATGCTGAGAAAGAGTATCAAGAAAGAAGCGAGCCTTGACCTTGACAAGATTGAAAGACGGATAGACGAGATACTAAAGCATGAAATAGAATTCGACATAAGGCAGTAGCGCAAAACAAACATTCACTATCAGTATGAAGCGCAGGGCTAAAAGCAGGGACATGTCCTTTGACTATTAAAGGAGCATCCCTGCTTTAGCCGGTCTTGTGCATAATTGTTGTTGGCAGTATGGTTAATGCACCAACCGCTTGTGCTGAGGTATCGCCAGCTGGAAGAAATTATCCGCAAGGCTGTTTAACTGCTCGGCGGCATACATAATATCCCTTCCGGTGTGGGCCATACCGGCTCCGACTAGGACCCATTCACCGCCATTTGTATTGAGGCTTCCCACCATAAACGCGTTAACAAAGGGGAATTCCATAAGCAAAATATCGGCGTGCCACCTGATGATAAGTGACCGGCTTTTGGGTAATCTGCCTTAGTATGTTTTCGTCGAAGTTTTGTTTTGTTTCCTGCGGCATTGCAAAGCCTCCATTCATTGTTTTGGTTCTGGAAAATATAAGTTTCTGCCTTGGTTTAGTATTCGTAGATTTCTAGTCTTTATCAGTAATTAATTGTTAACCGAAAAAACCCCGGGGGGGGCAGACAACCTGAAGGTGACCGCCGCCGGGGCTTTTTTGCTGGTTTGCAGCGTACTATTCGGTTTCCTTTAAAACTGATTTGAAGTATCCAAGATGGGATTTTTCTTCATCAATAAGTCTCTTTAATAAATCCTTAATATCCTGACGCTTTGCGCCCTCGTACATCTTTGTATAGATATCAATTGTCAGTGCCTCGGATTTTACTGCGTATAAAACAGAACTTTTCAAATCCTTAAAGGCTTCCCGGCTGTCCGAAGGGGTCTTGTCAAAAACTTCTTTCTCTGCCATGGCTTTTAAGTATGAAGTAACGTCATGGTCAAACAGGTATTCATTCTCTCCTTCCGGCTTTTTGTTCTTAATTTCGTTATAATAATCCTGAAATACCTGCTTATGTTCCTTTTCCTGCTGTGCCGCATCAAGAAGAAATTCTCTTAGCTTTCCTTCGGTATTATTGGCACCGTTTTCATAAAACTTCATGCCCTGATCCTCTATTGCCATGGCGATGGTTAGTAATTCCAATTCGTTGAAACCAGCGTTTACTATCACTGGATGCCGTACCCCCTTTGAAAAATATTTTTTTATTCTTTCATGTCTTTCGGGTTGGGTGCCTTCACGACGAAGAATTCCAGAACTTCGTCATACTTGTTGGTCACGTTCATCTTTGTCTTAAAAGGGATATTAAGAATATTTCCTTTTTCGTATTCGGCGGCCGGCCCGTCGTTTAGCGAAATGGACATGCGGCCCCTTACAATAATCATGTACACGTTTGAGTTTGAATAGTGCACCGGCAGGCCGGTATCCCTTGTAAGCACCATGTGGTTTATTTCAACATTGTCGTCGTTTACTATCCTTTCTATTAGCTTTTCGTCCACGCTGCTGTAGTCATACTTTTTTTCCAACATCTGACCATCCTCCCTATAGATTATACTAGACGGTGTTGGCATCCTTCAACCCTTTCTTTGAATAAACTATCGAAGCGGTGGGACATGCATTGGCGCAGGCTGCGCACTCCAGGCAGAGGCCCTTGTCTATGACGGGGTAACCGTTC
>CAZGUG010000045.1:0-15912 GCA_964529035.1 uncultured Clostridium sp. | reverse complement strand
TTGGAACGGGGTAGGGTAAGCTTGTGAATCCGGTTGTTGAGAATGTCCCAGGATCTGCTGCGGTTATAGTCTCTTTTCTCTACTATTTGCATTCCAGCAATCTGAGGCGGTTGACGGTCTAAGACAGCTATAAGCCTGTCCGCTGCCGCCTCGTCTATTAATTCCATTGAGACGAGTTCATCCTTAAAATAACCAAACCGTTGGTAAAGGTTTTCCAAGACCTGCAGCAGTGATTGCCCGCGTTCTTGATAATAGGCGGCCATTTCTGCTATCAGCAGGCCGGCTATGTTAGCATCCTTATCCCGGACAAACGTTCCTGCCAGATAGCCATAGCTTTCTTCATAACCAAAAATAAAATCAGGGGAACCTGCTGCTTCCAATTCTTTTATCTTTTCACCTATATATTTGAAGCCGGTCAATGTTTCGATCGTTTGAACACCGTAAGAAGCAGCAATCTTCTTTCCTAAATCATCGGTAACAATCGTTTTTATTATTACGCCGTTGTCAGGCAACTGGTCTTTTTCCTTTAAACGTCCCAGCAGGTATTCCACCAGCAGAGCCCCAATTTGGTTGCCTGTTAGAAGATTATAATCTCCTTTTTCATTTTTAACAGCACAGCCTAAGCGATCGCAATCTGGATCGGTAGCCATGACCAGGTCAGCTTTTCCTTGTCTGGCCAGGCCCAGTGCCGCTGCAAATGCTTCTCTGTCTTCCGGATTAGGGGTTTTTACCGTTGGGAACTCCGGGTCGGCAGCCATTTGCGCTGCTACTACAAAAAGGTCAATATACCCGGTCTGCTTTAAAAGGCTGGGTATAAAGCAGGAGCCGGTACCGTGCAAAGGTGTAAATACAACCTTTAGCCTTTGTTTGGGCCGGCTCAACGAAAGTGAAGCAACCTGTTCAAGGTACAGATTGTCGAGCCGGGGGCTGATAATTTCCAGCAGTCCCAGGGTTTTGGCTTCCTGAACGGAAATGGTGCCGACGTCCCTGAAAATATCCACGGCGGCAATTGCCTCTGCGAGTTTATCGATGAACGGGGATACAGCTTGCCCCCCGTCAGGTTCGTAAACTTTGTACCCGTTATACTCGGAGGGGTTGTGGCTGGCTGTAATTACTATCCCGGCAGCACATTCCAGTTCGCGTATAGCGAAAGACAACAGGGGTGTAGGGCGGGCATCAGCAAAGATTAAAGCTTTTATTCCATTGGCAGCCAGCACCTGGGCCGCCGCTTGTGCAAATTCCCGTGAATAATGGCGGGTATCGTAAGCGATGGCCACCCGCTGCCCCGGGTTTCCTTTGTATTGCTTGTTAATATAATTAGCCAGGCCCTGGGTGGCTTTGCGTACTACGTAAATATTCATCCGGTTAAGTCCGGCACCTATTATTCCCCTTAATCCTCCTGTGCCGAAAACCAGTTCGGAACCGAACCGTTCCTGAATAGCTGTCGGGTTGTTTTCAATTTCCCGGAGGTCCCGTTTGCTTGCCGCATCGATTATATCTGATTGTATCCATTGTTGATAAACTTGATCGGGTGTTTTAGATCCGCTGCGACCGTAATCGTCTTGGTACCGGGTAATATCATCTTCGCCTAAATAATCGCCTTTTTGGACTTCAATGACTTCCAGCAGCTCCTGGCCGGGGTTTTCCAGGCGGTGACGGGCGTTGACAGGTATAAAGATGTGGCTTCCTTCCGGTAACAGCTTCTCTTCATCATTAACGGTAACCAAGGCCCGGCCTATGGCCACCAGCCAGTGCTCCGAACGATGGCGGTGGCTCTGCAGGCTGAGACGGTTGCCCGGGGTTACCACAATTTTTTTTACCTTATACGCATCCTGGTCCACCAGCACGGTAAAGCTTCCCCAGGGGCGGTGGACAGTGGGGTGAATCATGTATTCAGAGGCGCCATCGCTTTCAAGTCTATCCACCAGCTTTTTTACTTCCTGGGATTTTTCCCTGGCACAGACCAGGAGAGCGTCTTCAGTTGCTATGACAGCAATGTTTTCCACACCAATCAGGCCCACTAAGTGCTTGGAAGAAAAGGCCAGGCTATTCCGGGTGTCAATACTGACAATACGGCCATGCAGATAATTGCCGTCGGCGTCTTTGGGAGAAATTTTATAAAATGCATCCCAACTGCCCACGTCACTCCAAGTGATACCGGCGGGAATAACAGTTGTGTCGGCCGTTTTTTCTAGGAGGCCATAATCGATGGAAATACTGTCAAAGGAATTATACACATGCTCCAGATTACTAAAGTTTTTATAATCGATATTGTCCAGCCCGTCAGCCAAAGAAGGCAGGTAGCGGCGGTATTGGGCCATCAACTCCCGTACTTTAAATACAAACATGCCGCTATTCCAGAGGTAACGTTTATCCCTGATATATTTTTTTGCCAGTGCCAGCTTCGGTTTTTCCACGAACTTTTCTATTTTGAATGCCCGCTCATCTAGTTGTTGGCCGCTAAGAATGTAGCCATAGCCAGTTTCGGGATAATCAGGCCTGATGCCAAAGGTAACAAGGCCGTAAGCAGCGGCTGCCTGGCAGCCCTGGTTAATGAGTTCGGCAAAATCCTGCCCGGGTGCAATTACATGATCAGAGGGCAGCACTGCCATAATAGCATCTTTGTCTTCAGCGGTTATACCTGCCAAATACCAGGCGGCCAGGCCAATGGCAGGAGCAGTGTTGCAGGCCCGGGTCTCTTTTAATAAAACAACCTTTTTGAGGCCCATTTCGTCCAGCTGGCGTTTGATATTATCCTCCTGCTCCCGGTTTGTAACAACTACAATACGGTCTTCGGGAATAATGGTCTTAACCCGGGCTACTGTTTCCTGGAACAGGCTATTGCCGTTATTGGCTAAATCTATGAATTGTTTGGGGAACTGTGCTCGGCTTAAAGGCCAGAGCCGGGTGCCGCTACCCCCAGCCAAGATAACTGCATACATAAAAAATAATCACTCCTTTTCACTATAATAATGGTTATTTTACTTTTGCTGCCGACAGGCGACGTGTTACCTGTTCCGTGGCAAAACAGCAACCTGTAAGCTATTCTTATGCCTTACCGGCTAGACACTTTTATGGGCCGAGGACAGTTGATAACCCCTTGCCCGGTATTTTTTTTAACATCTTCAGCAGCGATATAGCTGGCAGGCTGCTGCATCTGGTGCAGAGCCAGCAAAAAGGAGACTATAGATTCTGCACCCTGGTTCTGGTTGACCCCTCCAGGCTGGAGACCGTCGTGGCAGCCGCCGGTGGTGAAATTATAGACAACCTGGCCGATGTCGTTATTGCCAAAAAACCAATTGAAAGCCCAATCCATATGTTTGTGCCAGTGTGTTTCCTTAGTAGCAAGGTAGGCTTGGTAGCAAGCATCGATCAGCGCAGCTACTTCTAAAGGCTGTTGATCAAAACGCGCTTTTTCCTTACCGTACTGGTACCACCCATTATTACCCACAAGGGAAAGGTGCTTCTTTACAGGGTCGGTTTGGATGGTAATTAGCCAGTTTAAAGCTTTTAAGCCGGTGGCCAGCATTTTTTCATCAGCCAGGTAATTTCCGGCAGCTATCAGGGCCTGGGGCAGGCGGGCGTTATCATAGGTGACAATTTCCTCACACCAGAACCACTCTTCTCGGGCCGTGGCCTGGAAAAGCCCCAATAGTTTTTGACTTAGTTTTTCGATCACGTTATGTGCTTCAGTATCTCCCCTAAAGCGCTTAAGGTAATACAGGGAACCCATTATTGTGTGAGCCCAGGCCCGGGGGGAAGTAAAGGAAGGGGTCACCCCAACTGCCTGTTTGAAAAGGCGGCTGGCCAAGCCTAAGATTGCATCGTTGGGAGGATAGGCTATGGTATAGCCTAGAGCCCAGATGGTACGCCCCTGGCTGTCCTCAGAACCTATTTCTTCCATCCATTGGCGGTTGTAGGACATAAAGTTGCGTACACGCTGGCTTTCGCTGTCAAAAGCGTAATTAAGGAAACCTAAGTACACATGTATCAGGGGGATGATACTTTCGTCCTTAAAGAGGCGCCAGTTCATTATTGTTACAATTAAAGCCCGGGCATTGTCATCGATACAGTAGCCGTGGAAGCGGTCAGGAATTGAAAAAGCAGCATGCTGGAACAGCCCGGTATCGTCAGTTAGAATGCGCAGGTGAGTTAATTTAACTTCGGGTATAATGGCACCTTCGCTAACGTTTTCCTTGCGGATAAGGCGAGACTTGCTGCTCCTGTAATTAAGGAGTGCCTGTTCAAATGTCCGGGTATACGCCTTGGCCACCTTGTTCCAGATCATCTGACGTCCATACTCATACGAGGATTTCCGCATCCGATCCCGCAGGGTTTCGTTATTTAGTAGTTTAATCAAAGCCCCGCCAATGGCCTTATTGTTGCGAAAGGGTACCAGAAAGCCGCGCTGGTTCGCAAGCAGTTCCTCAGCGTACCAGTAGGGCGTTGAAACGATGGCCTTGCCGCAGGCCAGGGCATAAGCCAGGGTGCCGGAGCTAATCTGTTCTTTGTTGATGTAAGGGTTCAGATAAATATCTGCGGCCATTATAAATTGCAGCAGGCGTTTCGTAGTGACGTATTGATTATAGAATACTACATTGTCCAGCAAACCTTTATCTCTTACCATCTTTTGTAACGAATGACGGTATTTTTCGCCATGCTGCCGCTTGACCTCGGGGTGAGTGGCTCCGAGGACAAAATACAAGGTGTCGGGAAATTCCTGCACGACCTTCGGCAGGGCGGCAATGACATGCTCAATACCTTTGTTAGGACTAAGGAGACCAAAGGTTAATAACACCTTTTTCCCTTCGGCCTGAAATTGTTCTTTATAATAGGAAGTGTCCAGGAAAGGTAAGTCCGGGGTTCCGTGGTGTATCTTTACGATCTTTTCTTTCGGTACTTGGTAAACATCCTGCAGCAGCGTTACCGCTTTTTCGGCAAGCACGACCACCAGGGTGGAATATTCGCAGATCCATTTCAAGGTTTTTAACTGGCCGGCAGTGGGTTTCTCAAGGACGGTGTGCAGGGTTGTTACTACAGGTTTTTTCAAAGCGCCCAGCAGGGGGAAAATATTGTTGCCGTCTTCGCCGCCAAAGATGCCAAATTCGTGCTGCAGGCAGACTACGTCCACCGGGGAAAGGTTGATAAAATCAGTAGCCTGGCGGTAATCGCCTTGATACGGTGCCCTGATTTTAAAGCTGACTTCGTCGCCGTAGTTATATTCTTTAGCGTCATTGTTAAGGGCGATTACCTGCAGACAGTCCCGGTAGTCGTTATGTTCGTCTTCGCTGTGAAGAGCCTTAAGACTATTATAAAGGTCGGCAGTAAAGGTAGCGATGCCGCACTGCCGCGGGGGGTAGGTAGCGATGAAGGCTACCTTTAAACGGTTTATGGAATTATGGACAATCATTAGTCCACCTCACTTTCTTTCTATTATTTTGCCGTAAATTTTTGGATAGCGTTGAACCATTAGTTCAACTGTAAATTGTTTTTTATCCATTGTCGGCAATGATGACGGGATATAATGGTGAATACGTCCCAAAAACAGCTGGTAATCTCCTGCTTGTGTGTGAAATGGAAGCACCATAGCTGTTATATTTTTGGCAGACAGGCATTATTTTTCGCGGCGAAAAACCATGCACAGTGGTTGGTAGAGGTGTTTTTACCAATGATAAGTAAACTGGCGGCCCATTCCCGGGGACCGTAGTGTCGTGGCGAAGTACGCCAGGAAATGGTGGCAAGCATAGCTGCTTTTACTTAATCCAACTTGCTCTTATGCGGAGTTCTATCGTTTAGAATGAAGTCTACCAGTGTGTCTAGCTTAGCGGTTGCAAGGCAGACATTAGAATCGGCGGCTCCGTAATAAACATGAAGCTCCCCGCTTTTTTTATCTACAGTGATACCGGTGGGGAAAGTTACTCCCGGCACATCGCCAACCCGTTCGTAGCTTTCACGGGGACCGAAGACCCAGTAATCACTGCGTTTGATAACTTTCCAGGGCTCATCCAGATCCAGTAAGGCCAGGCCTACCCGATAGAGGCTGCCTGAGGCCGTAACTCTTATACCGTGATATATGACCAGCCAACCATCTTTAGTTTCGATTGGCGGTGGTCCCAGGCCGACCTTGGAGCAGTCCCACCAGCCCGGGCGTACCGGCAACAATATTTTGTGGTCTCCCCAGTATTTTAAATCCGGTGAAAAGGAAATCCAGATATGGGCCTCGCCCCTGATTATAGGACGATGTATAAGAACATATCGACCGTTAATTTTCCTGGGAAACAAGGAGGCATCCTTGTCCTCGGGAGGGAGCATCGCCCCCTGGCGTTCGACAGTCTTAAAATCATTGCTTAGGGCAAGAGAAACAGTAGGCCCATCCTTGGAAAAAGAAACATAAGTAATGGCATATTGCTGGCGGTCCTCCAGGTAGACAATGCGGGGGTCTTCCAGACCCCACTGCTCCTCTTCAATGCTGGATTCAGGTTTTAAGAGGGGCTTTTCATTAATCCGCCAATTGGTTTTACCATCTTTGCTGCGGGCAGCAGTTAAATGGGAAAAACCGCGCATATCTTCCACCCGTACCAGGAGCAGGGTTTCTCCATCGTGTTTAATCGCACCGGGATTAAAAGTAGCATTAGCCAAGTAGGGCCATTTGGCAGGGGTAATAATAGGGTTTCCTTTATATCTTTTGAAGAGAGCGCTGTTTTGTTCCATAAGTTCATTCAAACCTCCCTTGAATAATTAAAATTAGACATACAAAATATTCTTTTTCATTCTTATGCTGATGATTGAGTATCAATTGCATTCTTGCGCTGGTGATAGGTGGTATGAGTATCAATAATGAGCAGCTTGTCGAGCTGTTTTTTGGAATTAACATTATTTGAGAATTGGTCTTATTATAATTCTATATGTAATAATCTGTTTTGTCAATTTTGCGATCGCGTCAGATAGCGTCAATACCCACTCTTTTGCAGTTCATTAGCCGGCCGGTTTTGGTATAATATAAAAAGACGGGAAAATTAGGAGGGATTACATTGAGTAAAGTGACATTTAAGGTCAGCCTGTCTCCGGCGGAGGCACTGGAGATGATAAGGGCACATCACAGCAGCATCGGAACCGAACTTATACACGAGGAAATGTACGATTTGGGGGACGGCAAAACAATAGGTACCCTGGTGTTTCAAAAATACTATTTCAGGGCTGGCAATAAGGCTGCACTGGTGGTTATATCCGACAACTTCAAGGGGTTCACCGAGGTAAGGTCGGTTGCAACCGGAAGCTCCCAAAGCGTTTTATTCAATTTCGACTGGGGTGCTGCCGATGACTTCGCGGACAGTACCCGGCAGGTGTTAAAGGATTACCTGGTGGAAGAGTGATTAGGGAGGTTCTGACGGCTCATGCATGAATAACAGGCCGTGTTTGGTGTCTGCCAGTATTTGAAGGGGGCGGAAAGGGGATAGGGCTTGAAAAATAATCAAAGCACAGGATGTTTGATAATACACGGTTTCGGCGGCAGCGCGGACGAAGTAAGTCCCTTGGCATCCCGGCTTAAGGCAAAGGGATACAAGGTGGCCTGTCCTGGGTTAAAAGGACACACCGGAAGACGCAGTGACCTCAAAGGGGTCGGGTACACCGACTGGATCAAGTCGGCGGAGCGCGGCCTTGTGGAACTTATGCCCGGCTGCGACTTCGTATTTATAATAGGGTTTTCGATGGGCGGACTGATAGCGGTGAACCTTGCCCTGAAATACGATATTGCCGGTATTGTTACAATAAACACACCGATACATTACTGGGATGTAAGGATGATACTTTCCAATATCGTCCGGGGTCTTGTCGGCAGGGATTTTAGAATAATAAAACGCTATTCGAGGGCCACGGTTAAATTCCCCGCATCCGCCCTATGGAACTTCAGAATACTGCTTAATAAGACTAAGCCTTTGTTAAGTGATATTATATGTCCCGTACTGATAACTCAGGGATTGGATGATGATACAGTGAGGAAAAGCAGCGCAAAATATCTGTTTGACAGTATCAGTTCGGAAATTAAGAGGATGAAGTTTTACGAGAATTCCGGGCATGTGATGCTGCACAGCCCGGCTGCCGGTAATGTAATCCGGGATATTGAAGAGTTTTTGGAACGGATGAAAAACCCCGCAGAGCCTCGTTGAATCAATACCCCCGTCCCCCTGGTTTATTATATACATGCTTCATTGACTCGATTTCCTCTGCAACAGATCGCCTCAGTTCTTCTGGCTCCAAAACTTCCGCGTGGCCCCCGAAACCCAGCACCCAGCGTTTAACCTCATTCAGGCTGCTTATGGTCATTTTAAGGACCAGCGAACAGTCATCTTGAAACTCAAGGCGTTGACTGGGGTGCCAGCGGCGTTCCCTGATCCAGCAGGCCTGGTGGCTGTCAAACCGTATTGTCACATCATGCAGTCCTTCACCGTGTTCTATGCCAAGGGAGCCTTCCAGGTATTCCTCCAGTGAAAACCCCGGGTCCACCACGAAGGTCTTTTCGGTACGTTTAATATCAAGGATGCGGTCAAGGGCGAAAATCCTTATCGCCTCCCGTAGATGGCAGTACCCGATAAGGTACCAGGCCCCCTGGTGGTAACGCAAATGGTACGGGTCCACGTACCGCTCATTGGTCTCATCCTTGACTGCCCCATAGTATTTTATCCATACGGTGTTTTTTTCGCCTATAGCGGTAGCGAGGCAGCCGTACATTTGGGCAACTTTTTTTTCATCTCCCCCTTAAGGGCTTCACGTCAAAGGATATGGTCTCTTCTATCGTATGCCAGTCAACCGATATTCCCTTTTGCATCATTGTTAGGATTTTTTCAAAGGCACTGCGGATGTAATCCTCAAGGGGCGTACCTATGCATTGGGCAAGGAGGTTTTGCCCAAGGAACAGGGCTATCAACTCACCCTCGGTAAGGTTTACAGGAAGCAGTTGAAAGTCACAATTTTCATAGTAGTAACCTCTTTTCTTATGGCTGTACAAAATGGGGGCCCCCAGCCTGTCCCTCAAGTATTCAATATCCCTTTCCACAGTTCGCTTGCTTACCTCCAGTTGTTCGGTGAGAACCGGCACATTGGGATAGCTCTTTGAGCACAGTGAATTATGTATGTGATATAGGCGTGCAAACCGAGCACGGCTGAAGGTTGGAGTTTTGGATTGCCTGCCTGGTACCATTTACATCACCTTCCTCAAAGTTTTTAATACTATTAGTCAAAACCGGCGGGATGCGATTCCCTGGTATTATTCGCTATAAATTGCTATAACCCTTTAAATTGCAAGAAAAACGTGTGTTCCCGACGCTCTTTGTCGGCGTACCTGTGGTATTATACATATACAGCAAGATTATAGGGACAATTTCAAATTGTCTGAAGGATTTCTCAATTATTCAGAGAATATTAATAGTCAACCAAATAAAGTAATCAGTGGAAATTTTACACAATCCGACATTTATTCACAGAATAAACAATTAAATAAGAAAAAAGTTCAGATTATGCTGGGGGACACCCGCTGGGCGTAAAACGGGCGGGTCCTTTTGCGCCTGTAAGTATGGGTGTTATCGAGGGGGGAGATACATCATAAATACTTACAATAACATTGCTGCACAGATTAAACGTGAATTCACCGGGAGGTACAAGGAGGTGTTCGGCAAGGGGCCTGAGAATACTGCGGTGGATATTATAGGGGATATAATAGTAATAAAACTTCAAGGGTTTCTGACACCGCTTGAGCAGGCAATGCATAAGCTTCCGGGCGGCGCAAAGAAAGCTGAAGAAATAAGAGAAGCTATATACGGGTCCTATGTATCGGAATTGGGGGAACTACTGAAACGTCTCACGGACAAAAGCATTACAAAAGTCCTGAAAAATCTAAATCTGGACGAGGACAAGGAGCATATATTTATTATTATGGAGGAGGTGGTTTATAAAGCCGGATAGATTCAACGGCGTTACCAGTATTAATAAGCTGCAGCGGGCGAGCTTTGCCAAAGGCAGCCCGTGGTTTTGACTGAAAAAGCCGGGTAGGCAGGGAGAAGAACTTCCGCAATACCCAGTGGGCCAGTCGTGCATGGCGGTTATTACTGCCAGCCGACTGGTTTTTTTCTTGATATGTAGTATGAAAAAAAATAAGGAGGATGTGCTGTTTATGGATTGTTTTAAGTGGGGAATTTTTTTTAAAAAGCTTACTGTCTGTGTGCTGGCCCTTGCATTAATCCTTGGCAGCGGCTTTAATAACTTCACGGTTCATGCTGATAATGCCGCTAATGGCCAGGGGGCAGGGTTTAGTGACGTTGAAGGCCACTGGGCAAAAGAACAGATAGAGGACTGGAGCGGGAAAGGCCTTGTCTCGGGTTATGATGACGGTACCTTCAAACCCGAGCGGGGTGTTACCAGGGCGGAGTTTATCACCTTTGTGAACAGGGCCTATGGATTGACAGCTAAGGCCCGGGCAGACTTTTCCGACGTATCGCCGCAGGATTGGTTTGCCGAAGAGGTGGCAAAGGCGGTGGCGGCAGGATACATAAGCGGATATGACGACGGTACGATGCGGCCTGCTGCGGAAATAAGCCGGCTGGAGGCAGCGGTTATATTGTACAAGGTGTTAAGGCTGGGCAGTCTTGATAATGAAAGGTGGGTGGCCGGATTTAACGATTCGGGATCCATTGCCGCCTGGGGCAGGGAGTATGTCAATTCTGCCGTAGCGGGAGGATACTTTAGCGGCTATCCGGATGGCACCTTCAAACCCGACAGGGTGATAACCAGGGCGGAGACAGTGGCGCTTCTTGGCAAAGCGGTGGGCACGCTGTACAATGCCCAGGGAATTTTTGGGCCGGAAGAGGGAAGAGAAACGGCAGCAGGTAACGTAACGGTAAGTGTTTCGGGTGTAACGCTTCAAAACCTGGTTATAGAGGGGGACTTATTTCTAACCGCCGGTATCGGGGACGGCGACTTTGAAGCCGACGGCGTAGTGGTTAAGGGAAGGACGGTAGTCAGCGGCGGTGGAGAGGAAAGCGTGGTATTCAATAATACGTCGCTGGAGGAAGTAATAGTCTATGTAGCGGATGGCAAGGTGAGAATTGTCGCCAAAGGCGATACCGATATAGGTAATGTGGTGCTTGAGTCCGGTGCTTTTCTGCAGGAGGAGG
This sequence comes from uncultured Clostridium sp., assembly GCA_964529035.1. Taxonomy (GTDB): domain Bacteria; phylum Bacillota; class Clostridia; order Ch29; family Ch29; genus CAZGUG01. Next base: position 4,744 of record CAZGUG010000045.1, on the reverse strand, counting down.
GCCTGACCGGGGACGGTTTTGGCGATGTGCAGGTGCTGGTGATAAAGCCCGGCGAAAGCATTGAACTGGAAGGGGACTTTGACAGCGTAAAAATTGAGACCGCTGTTAAGGTTAGCATTACAGGCGATACACGTATAAAGAAGCTGGAAGTATACGAGGGGGCGGAAGGGACAAAAATAGACACGGAAAAGGACGCTGTAATAGAGACGCTAACACTCGATGGTGCTGCCGACGTAACCGGCCAGGGTACCATTAAAACCGCCTATATCAATACCGATGACTACAGCTTTGATAAGGAGCCCGAGAAGATTGTGACCGATGGTAAAAAGGTAGGGGACGAGAAGAAATCCTCCGGCGGTGGCGGAGGAGGCGATGACGAGGATGAAGAGGTACAAGTAAGTGATATTAGTGTGGAAGGTGTAGTTAAAGTTGGAGAGGAACTGACAGCAACACCCACACCATCTGGAGCTACGGTTAGTTACCAGTGGCAGATAGCGGATGCAGAAGACGGCACATACACAAACATTACTGGGGCAACATCAAGCATTTACAAACTTGTTTCTGCCGATTTAGGTAAATACATTAAAGTAAGAGCAACAGGAACAGGCGACTATAAAGGTACGGTAGAAAGTAAGCCGGTAGGGCCGGTAGCAACAGCGACCCTCAGCATGGCAGACCCCAGTGAGGATGTAATTGGCACAGTAGGCTGGACCCGCTTTGCCGGAACGGTTGAAGTAGCTGAAGGTGTAGAGAACATCAATGCCTACTACATCTTCGAGATCACAGAAGGCAACTTAGCAGAAGGAACAGTACTACAATACTGGGATCAGACCGAGTGGAAAGACTTTGCTGTTGAAGAAGGTAAGTACAGGTTTGGCCCATCAAGCGGTTTTGACCTTAGTACCGTAGATGACGTAACCACTGAGTTCCAGGTCAATATAGCCGGTGAGAGCATTACTGGCAAAGCTTACCTGGTGAATGCCGAAGAACCAGAGGAAGTTATTTCCAACGTAGTGGAGGAGACAATTACTTACGCAGCAATGGAGATAGAGGCAGAGATACCAGAGTTCACGGCGGGCGTACCGCAAACCTTTACCGTTAGGACCGTACCTAACGATGATGCAGGCAAGATGGTAAAAGCCCACTTCACCCTGCCTGACGGTGGCGTAACGGTGGAGTACCAGGAAGGCGGAGAAGGCGACTGGATCCCGCTTGTTGATGTATTTGGTCCGGAAGAAGGGTTCCCCTTAGATGACATCACTACCACCTTCAGAGGCACTTTTGATGCTGCCGGTGATTACACAGTAACGGTTGAATTTAAATTAGTGGAAACAGATATAGTATTAGGCAGCAAAGAGATAACGGCAACGGTTAGGGAATACGTATCGATGGAGGTTTCTGCAGAGGTAGAACCGTTCACAGTAGATGAGCAGCAGGAATTCGTCGTCAAGACAGTAGCCAACGATGATGCAGACCGGATGGTCAGAGCCTACTTTGATATTCCGGAGCAAGCGACCGTTGAATATCAAGAGCAGCAAGATGGGCATCCTGGCGAAGGTGAGTGGTTCCCGTTAGATGATGTATTTGGTCCATCAACGGGCTTCCCGGTAATGGATGTAGATGACAGTAAGTTCAGAGCAACCTTTGATACTGCTGGCAACTACACCATCACCATAGAATTTAGGGAAGTAGACAGCGAAGAAGTGCTGGCAGCCTACGAGATGGAAGTAACGGTTGTAGTACCTGAATTCAACGGTACTGTATGCGGACAAATAATTACAGATGAAGAAGGTGAGTTTTCCAGCACACTTGGGGGAGATTTTGATGTTGAGATTGAAGGCACCGTATCGGAGTACACGGAAAACACTGCAACCTTTAAGGGAACTGTTACCGGAGATATTGAAGGGGAAATTACTGCAACCATTAATGCCATGGGAATTGACACACTGTACGGGACAGTTAAAAACACAGGTGCGGAGCAGACAGTTAGAATCATCGGTTATTTCCCGCAGTCTGGTACCCCAGGTGATTTTATAGGTGAAGTTAAAACCGGTGACCCATTGCCGGCTGTTAGTGATTTGGAAATAAACGGAGATTCTGAAGTTGCTGTTGGCGGAACCCTACAGTTGAGTGCGGATATAGAGCCGGAAGGAGCAACGGATAGGGTGTTGTGGTCTGTTTGGGTAAAAAACGGCGATGGCTCTGTCTTCGAGAATGCCTCAGAATTTGCAGAAATAGACAAAGATGGTAAACTGACCGCCAAAAAAGCTGGAACAGTTACTGTTATAGCAAAGACTCTGGACGATAGTGCATTATCTCATGAGACAAAGGTGATCACAATAGTTGATAACACATAGATCAGGGGCCGGTTTGTTGTTCTACGTCTTGACCTAACCGGTCAGTAACCGAAGGAGACAAGCAACAAGCCCCGTAGGAAGCAAGCAATTAAGTTCTCTCACGGGGCTTTTCTTTGCCCCCCAGCAAATCTTGGGAGCAATCAAGCTCTTAAGGGGCTGGGGGTTCTTTATTGCGGAACTTTTTGCGACAAATATGTTATAATTTACCTATAAGATCAATTGATTCTGACAAATCATGGGTGGTTCTTTAAGTGGGGAAGGGGGTCATGCCATGGCAGGAGATCGTTCTTTATCTATTATGTTAGGAATAGGTTTTTTAATGAGTGCTACTTAGCTTTAGAAGGCCAAAAGTTCTAAAAGGTTTTTTTCCAATTTTAGGTGGTCAGACCTATCAGAGTTAAAAACCTTCTTTGATTCCATTTATACGCTTTTTGACGGGGTACCAGGCACGCCGGAAGACTGGTGCATTAAAAAACGCTGGCAGTAGAAAAAGGCGCCCGTGATTTGACACCCAACGCTGTTACAATAACAGTATGGGAAGCGGCTTGAGTTAGGAAATTGTAAACTATCCATATTTGTTGGGAAGCGACCGGTAAGCAAAACAAAAATATCCAGGGAGGTGGAAAAGTGACCGATACATTTAATGAGCATTTTTTGAAATGGGTTAATAACGCATGCGGTGAATGGAGTTATCCTGAGCCTTCTAAAGCTTATTATGAAAAAGTGAACAAAAGAATACCTGAAGGTGTAAGAACCCTAATTGGTGAAGGAATTAAGCAAGACATTATACTCACTCATGGCCATAAATTTTTATTAAAAGGACTTACTCCAAATAAAGGCCCTTACAGCTGGTTTAGCAAAAATGATTCTGTCCGGGAGCCCAATCCGAACTGGGAGTACTATATCCAGGTTGCCCTCTATGCCCAACTTTATTTTGCAGCTAAATCAAAAGAACTGACGCTCACTTTTGAAGACGACCTTATGGATCTGGCACTGTATAATGGAAACAAGCTTTTAGTGTGTATTGAAGTAAAAGAAAAAGCCGACCATATTCAGAAATTGATTTCAGGAATAAAAAAATACCAAAATGGAGTAGATTTTGTTTCTCCGGATAGGGGTAATGACCCTTTGCGTAAGGCGAAATACATAATAAATAGAAAGCCGGAATATTTTTGTGGATATTCCATAGGTGCAAGGTTTGACTTTAAAGTAGTATTTCCAAATAACAATACATTTAGGTTGGAGAAAGACATAATTCCATGGGTGTAAAGACTTACTTTGGCCAAGTCCGGATTCTTTGGAAGGGGGGAAATGGTATGTCCAGAAGTATCAGTTTGTCCAAAACACAGCAATATTTGGATTGGCTTAAAACGAAATTATTTCTCGATTCAAATGCTGAAAGTGCAAAAAAGAGGGTTGTTAAGCGAGGCGAAGTTTATAAATGTAATCTAGGCATAGGTATTGGAAGTGAAGAGTCCAAAGAAAGACCATGTGTGGTTTTGCAACGAGATAAGGCTAATTTGGAATCACCTAACACGATAGTGGCCCCGATAACTCATACTTCATCTACACTGCCTGTAGTTATACCAATAAGTCCTAAATACAATAATTCTGGGGATGTTGTGCTAGAAGGGAATGTGTTATTAGGAAATATTGCTTGTGTAAGCAAGGCTCGATTAGGAGATTATGTCGCAAAATTGGAGCCCTCAGAAATGAGAGCTGTTGATGAAGCGATTGCAATTTCCTTGGATATTAAGGGGCACTATGATAAGTTGAATAATATACTTAATGATAAACTAGTTTATATCGACAAGCTCAAAGAAAGGATTAAAGATTTGGAAAGCCTAGTACCGCAAGGAAAGAAACCAAATTAGTTTTTTTGAAATTTCCCCTAGACAAAAAGGGATAAAAGTGTTACTATTGACATACAAAGAAGCTGTTCACGAGTGGGACAGCAGTAATACGTTTCAAACTATGGGGGACTACGAGTGAGTCCCCTAGTATCACTCTAACGAAAAATATAATTTAAAAATGTAATCAAAACCCGTGCATATGAATACTATATAAATATGTGGGGATAATAAAGAATACAAAAATACTTTGAGATGAGTGCTCAAGGTAGTATGAAAATCAAAAACAGGGAGTCACGAGTGGGCTCCTTAGTAGTATGTTCACGACTTATGTGCGCAATACCATAACACAGGAGGACGGTTCTGTTGTGTTGTAAGTCGACCTACTAAGTCGTTGCAGCAAAGAACCACAACGAGCCCCGTGGGAAGCAAGCAATTAAGCTCTCTCACGGGGCTTTTCTTTGCCCCCCAGCACCCCTTGGAACCTGGATTCCCGGAAAACTCATAACGAGGCAATGATGAAAAACGCCTCAAGCC
>CAZGUG010000044.1:0-16167 GCA_964529035.1 uncultured Clostridium sp. | reverse complement strand
TTTCTGCCACAAGGGGTTCTGAATTATTGCTTTTTATTAAGCTGTAAAACTAACGTGTTAATATTGAAAGTACTCCTCCTATGCTTATACATCATATTGGCCCTTTGGGGCCTCTTTTTTTATTCGGCTTGAAAAACCGCCAGCCGATAATATAAGATAGAGTCGGACGGTTAAAGGAGGGAGCACAGATGATTGTACGGTTTGGCAGCATGTATTCCGAGCGTGTAGGCTGTGAAGAATATGAACCGGGTATTGAAAAACCGGCCAGGCTTATTGAGATTCTGGAAGAATTGGAAAGGGTTTTTCCGCTGTTAAAAAACGGTTCAATGGAAAAGATTGGTGACAGATATGGCGCGCATTACCTCTGTATCAGTAACGGAAAAATTTTGCGCCTTGTAGATATGATCAATAATGAGGATATGGTGGAAATAATACCTCCGATTATGGGAGGGTAAAAATAAAAGGGGGAGGGATTTTTATGAAGGGTGGCTGCCGTGGCAGGATATTAAGAATTGACTTAAGTAACGGCAGGGTATGGGAACAGCTGCTGGATGAGGAGCTTTGCAGGAAGTATATAGGAGGCAGTGGCATCGGGGCAAGGTTTTTGTATGATATGACCGACGGGGATACCAACCCTTTGGGTTCTGAAAACCCGCTTATTTTCATGACCGGACCCTTCGCAGGCACCCCGGTGCCTACCTCCGGCAGGCATCACATAACCGCAAAATCGCCGCTTACCGGTATATACGGCGAAGGGGACGTCGGGGGCAGCTGGGGCGTCGGGCTTAAAGCATGCGGATATGACGGAATAATTATAGAGGGTAAATCGCAGAAGCCGGTATATATCCTGGTGCAGGAGAGCGGTGCCGGGATACTGGACGCCGGCTTCCTGTGGGGAAGGGATACCTATCAGACCGATGAAATGCTAAAGGGCGTACATGGTAATAAAACTACGGTGTCCTGCATAGGCCCTGCCGGCGAAAAACAAATTAAAATTGCAGCTGTTATGCATGACGGAAGCCATGCCAGGGCAGTGGGAAGAACCGGCCTTGGAGCGGTGATGGGCTCAAAGAAGTTGAAGGCCGTTGTGGTATCCGGCGGATCGTATATACCGGTTTTTCAGCAGGAAAGGCTTAAACACAGCATAAGGAAAATAGTACCCACCATTGTCGAGAAAACGGCCGGTATGAAGCAGTTTGGAACGGCGGCAGGAACCGTCGGGGCGGAAAAGATCGGGGATTTTCCACTTAAAAACTGGTCCGGCTCGGTTTGGGACAGGGTAGAAAACATTTCCGGACAGCGTATGAAGGATACAATCCTAACCCGGAGGTATTTCTGCACAGGCTGTGTTATAGGCTGCGGCAGGGAAGTGGAGGTCAAAAAAGGTCCCTATGCGATGAAGGGGGCGGGGCCCGAATATGAGACGCTGGGTACGCTGGGAGGGTTGTGCCTTGTGGATGATTTGGAAGCTATAGCCTATGGCGGGGAGCTGTGCAACAGGTACGGATTGGATACCATATCCGCCGGCAGCGCAATTGCCTTTGCGATGGAACTTTACGAGAAGGGAATCATCGGCACCGGCGATACCGACGGGCTGCAGCTAAAATGGGGCAGTGCCGGAGCGATGGTGGAAATGATACACCAAATAGGCAGAGGTGAAGGGCTGGGCAGACTATTGGGCAGCGGTGTAAGGGAAGCTGCACGGTGTATAGGTGGTAATGCTGTAGATTACGCTATACATTCCAAGGGGCTGGAGTTTCCTGCCCACGACCCCAGGGCCTTCAACAGCCTTGCCCTTGGTTATGCCACTTCCAACCGGGGAGCCTGCCACCTGCAGGGTGCAAGCTATTTCTTTGAAAAGACCGCCGTTATGCCCGAGCTTGGGATACCCGGGCCAAAGGACAGGTTCAGGGTGGAGGAACAGGGAGAATTCCAGAAAAACTGCCAGGACCTGATGTGCCTGATGGATTCGCTCAAGCTGTGCAAGTTTACGCTGTACGGCGGGCTTCGGACAACCCATGTGCGGGAATGGCTGGAATACGTGGTCGGATGGGACATGGGCCTCGAAGAACTTATGACAGCGGGTGAGAGGATATTCAACCTGAAGCGGATGTATAACGTAAAATGCGGTATAACCAGGAGTGACGATACAATACCCGAAAGGATGCTGAAACAGCCCAGGACCGAAGGGGGTGCAAAAGGGAACCTGCCGCCCCTGGATAAAATGCTGGACGAGTACTACACCGCCAGGGGATGGGATAAAAACGGCGTGCCGCTGCAGGCCACCGTCGGCAGGCTGGGTCTTGCCTGGTAACCAACAGGCTGCAGTTTAGGCGTGTCTGTACAACAGGAATCCAAATTATGTATTGTAGAGCCGAGGAAAATCTGATATAATTTGACAGTAACCAGCAAAAACGCATGGTTTTTCATATCAGACACCGGAGGAGCTTCAATGAAAAAAGGAACCAGCATCGTTGAGAATAAGGCCTGCTCAAATGATGAACCTAAATCGTTAACCGGTATCCTTATGGACAGCGTCAGGGAAGTGGTTTGTGTTGTTGACCCTGATACCTATGAGATATTGTATGCAAATAAAACCCTGAAGGATATGACAAAAAGGGATATAACCGGTGGGCTGTGTTATAATGTGCTGCATAAAAAAGCTTCACCATGCACTTTCTGTACCATTGACGGACTGAAAAGAGACAGCGGCGAGCCGATGTACAGGGAGATACACAATTCCATTTTAAAGAGGGATTTTTCAATTGCCAGCAGGATGATAAAGTGGCCGGACGGACGGGATGTAGTAGTTGAGTGCGCCATTGATATAACCAGAAACAAGAAGGCGGAAAGGGATTTAAAGAGAAGGCTGGAAATTGAGAGGGTTGTCAAGGATGCTTCGGCAAGGTTTATTGGCATCCACAACTTCAACGATGCCATAAACAGGGCCCTTGCGGAAGTCGGCAGGGTCAGCACCGCCGATCGTGTCTATCTGTGTCACTTCCAAAAGAACAGAACCGTTATGGCCAACACCCACCAGTGGTGCTCCGGCAGTACCAAGTGCCGGGAAGACAGATTTTTGATATACAAGGTGAAGGATTTTCCGTGGTGGATGGAAAAACTGCAGAATAACGATATCATTTATATAGAGAATATTGAGAATCTGCCGGATGAAGCTAAGGCTGAGCGGGAAAGCTTCAGGGACCAGGGAGTTGTTTCGGTGCTTGCCCTGCCCTTTGACGTGAACGGAGAGCTGTATGGTTATATAGGTTTTCAGAATTTCTCCAGGCACGGGGGCTGGGAAACGGATGATATATCCATTCTCAGGCTTTTCGCTGAGATTGTGGGAAACGCCTTTGAACGGCGCAGTGCGGAACAAATACTGCGGGAATCCGGGGACAGGTACAGGACAATCTTTGAAAGTACCGGAACGGCAACCATACTGTGTGACGAGGATATGACCATTTCGCTGGTAAGCACAGAGTTCGAAAAGCTTACCGGCTACCCGAGATACCAGTTGGAAGGCATAAAAAAAGTAACCGGCCTTTTTAACAGTAAAGAGGCTGACAAGATAAAAAAATACTACAATATGAGAAAGAACGGCCACGACCCGGTACCGGGCAGCATGGAAACCTGGATTAATGACAGGTTTCAGAATAAAAAATTTCTTATAGTCAATATATCCTTTCTACCTGAAAGTTCAAAGAGTATATTCTCGTTCCAGGATATCACCGAAAGGAAAATTGCGGAGCAGAAGCTCGAATACCTGGGCTTCCACGATTCGCTGACCGGCCTTTACAACCGTGCTTTTTTTGAGGAAAAGATGAAGCGTTTTGAAGAACAAAAGCTTTGTCCCGCTGCCGTTGTGATGTGCGATTTTGACGGACTGAAATCGGTTAACGATTCGCTGGGGCACGACGGGGGAGACAGGCTTCTTGTGGCGATTGCAGATATACTGAAAAAAACATTCCGACCGGAAGATATTATAGCCAGGGTAGGCGGCGACGAGTTTGCCGTTCTGATGCCCCGCGATAACGGGGAGAACGCAGAAGCCCTTTCCCGCAGTGTAATAAAAGAGGCAAACGAATACAGCGATAATAAAGGGAATGTCCGTATCCACGTGTCGGTAAGCTATGCGGTAAGGGTTGACACTTCAAAGAGCATGAGGGATGTATACATTGAGGCGGACAACAGTATGTACAGGGAAAAACTGCATCATGCCAAGAGTTCAAGGAGTGCGGTGGTCCAGACCCTTGGAAAGGCGCTGGAGGCCAGGGATTTTATAACAGAAGGGCATACCGAACGCATCCAAAGCCTGGTTGTTTACCTGGCCGAGGCTGTGGGCAGTAAAAGGGACAGGCTGGCGGACCTGCGGCTTTTTGCGAAGTTTCACGATATAGGCAAAATAGGCATATCCGACAGTATACTTTTTAAAAAGGGACCCCTCACCCATGAAGAACGCCGCCAGATGAAACTGCACTCACAGATAGGTAGCAGTATAGCCATGTCTTCGCCGGACCTGAGGCCTATTGCCGAATGGATTTTAAAGCATCACGAATGGTGGAACGGAAAGGGCTATCCCCTCGGGATAAAGAAGGAAAAAATTCCGCTGGAGTGCCGGATGCTGGCGATAGCCGATGCCTACGATGCAATGACCAACGACAGGCCTTACAGAAAGGCGATGTCATGCAGGGAAGCCGTACGGGAGCTTAAGAGGTGCGCGGGTACGCAGTTTGACCCGTACCTTGTAGAAAAGTTCGTACTGCTGCCGGCCATAAAAGATTCGGTTAAATAAACTGTTAAATAAGTTTTGGGGCTGAATGTCAGCCCCGTTTTAGTGAGTTTTTCTTTTTGATAATTTCGGCTACGACATGCCATGGTTTTTGTTGACAAAGGTGGCGCAGTCGGTTTCCTCGGTATTTTTGGCATTCCTTGGCTGGATTTCTATATTGGCTGCGTTGCAGAAATCTCCTTCCCCATGATACTGGCAGGTATCGACTACGCACTTCACGCCGGGCAGGTGCCTATCTTTCTTTTCTACTCTGCCGTGCATATATTCATACCTCCTTTTTGGTTCACTATTTAGTATCATATTTTAATCCAGTGTTTATGCAGTTATTTATGTGATAATTTTGCCTTATGCGATTTCGCCGAATTGATTATTGCATGTTAAATGGTGCGGATGTATAATGATAACATATGAATATATGTTCATATGTTCAAAGGAGGGTTTTTATGGAAAAATACCCGAAAAATATAGGCGGCGGCTGCAGCGTAATACACAGGGACGTGGTGGAAAGGGTGGCGGCGGACATGCCAAGGGAAGAGAAGTTGTATGACCTGGCGGAGCTTTTCAAGGTATTCGGCGATACCACCAGGATAAGAATAATATGCGCCCTTATCAGGGAAGAGATGTGTGTGTGCGATATAGCGGCGCTTTTAGGGATAAGCCAGTCCGCCATATCACATCAGCTGCGGATTCTTAAACAGGCGAGCCTTGTCAAGTACAGAAGGGGCGGGAAAATGGTCTATTATTCGCTGGATGACGAGCATGTAAGCAGCATATTTGCCCAGGGTTTTGCCCATGTAAGCCACAGATAAAAGTACTAACATACGGGGGTAAAAAATATGAGGGAAAAAACCGGAATCAAGCTTTTTTTTGACCGACTTAACTGTGCCGCCTGTGCAGCCAAAATGGATATGGCGGGTCCCTCTGCGGGAGTATTGTTTTTTGTAGCGGCCATTCTTCTGCCTTCTCCGTCAGGCCTGAAAACTGTGCTGTACCTTGCAGGTTATCTTCTGATCGGCGGCCGGGTCCTTAAAGCCGCCGGAAGGAATTTGTCAAGGGGCAGGGTTTTTGACGAAAATTTCCTTATGGGCATTTCCACCCTTGGCGCGCTGGCCATAGGAGAGCATCCGGAAGCGGTGGCGGTAATGCTGTTTTACAGGGTTGGGGAGGCGCTGCAGGATTTAGCGGTGCAGAGGTCCAGAAAATCCATAACGGATTTGATGGATGTAAGGCCTGAGTACGCAAACAAAAAAACGGGGAATGATATTATAAGGGTGTCTCCGGGAGAGGTGGATACAGGGGATATCATACTGGTAAAGCCGGGCGAAAGAGTTCCCCTTGACGGCATGGTTATGGAAGGGACATCGGCGGTGGATACGTCGGCCCTTACAGGAGAATCAATGCCAAGGGACGTGGAGCCGGGAACAGAGGTTCTTTCTGGGTTTATCAACAAAAATGGAATGCTTACGGTAAAAACCACTAAAAAATTCAAAGAATCGGCGGTTTCCAGGATACTTGAACTGGTGGAGAACGCAGGGGCCGGAAAGGCACCCACAGAAAAGTTTATAACCAGGTTTTCCAGGGTTTATACTCCGGCGGTTGTGTTCGCCGCAGCAGCACTGGCGATTGTGCCGCCGCTAATAATTGAGAGTGCGCTGTTTTCCGACTGGATATACAGGGCACTGGTATTCCTGGTGGTTTCATGTCCCTGTGCGCTGGTAATATCCATTCCCCTTGGTTTTTTCGGCGGTATAGGAGGTGCTTCCAGACAGGGGATACTTGTCAAGGGGGGCAGCTACCTTGAGGGGCTGGCTAAGGTGGATACTGTAATATTCGACAAGACCGGAACGCTCACAAAGGGAGTTTTCGGGGTGGCGCAGGTGAACCCGGCGGGGGGAATAGGCCGGGAAGAGCTGATTGAGTATGCTGCCTATGCCGAGTATGGTTCAAATCACCCGGTCGCGGTATCAATACTGGAAGCCTACGGTAAAGAGATAAATACCGGCGATGTGGACAGCTGCGTGGAAGTTCCGGGGCTGGGGGTCAAGGCAAGGATTCGGGGAAAAGATGTACTTGTCGGCAGTGCCCGGCTTTTGGACAGGGAGGGCATGGCTTACAGCCCGGCGGACGCATCAGGGACTGTTGTATATGTCGCTGTGGACAACAGGTTTGCGGGAAGCATCGTGGTTGCGGATACCATCAAGGAAGATGCGGCAGATGCAATTAAAGAACTCAAGGCCCTCGGCGTCAGGAAAACCGTTATGCTGACCGGCGACGGGCGGAGGGCGGCCCTTGAGACCGCGAATGTCCTGAGGATAGACGAGGTGTATCCGGAGCTAATGCCCCACCAGAAGGTGTCACGGGTGGAGCAGGTGCAGAGTACCACGGTTTCAAGAGGCAGGGTGGTGTTTGTCGGTGACGGGATAAACGATGCCCCGGCATTGGCAAGGGCAGATATCGGCGTTGCTATGGGCGGATTAGGTTCGGATGCCGCCATACAGGCGGCGGACGTGGTTATCATGACGGACCAGCCCGGCAAACTGGCCGGGGCTGTCAGGATAGCAAGAAGAACCAGGGCCATAGTATGGCAGAACGTGGTGTTTGCACTGGGTATAAAGGCCGTTGTGCTGGCCCTTGGGGCAGGCGGCGCGGCGTCAATGTGGGGAGCCGTGTTTGCGGATGTGGGAGTGGCACTGATTGCGGTTATAAATTCCATGAGGGCGATGAGAGCCCGGGTTTGAAGCTTTACCAAACAAGTATTTAGGATATATAATAGACTGTGTAAATACATCCTTAGGGTTGCGGGACGGAGGTATATGTATTGACAAACGGGACGCGGGACAACAGGCTTGGGACAGAACCGGTAGTGCCTTTGCTTTTCAAGCTGGCTCTGCCGTCTATTCTGTCCATGTTCATTCAGTCGCTGTATAATGTGGTAGACAGCATATTCGTTGCAAGATTAAGCGAGAAAGCGCTGGCGGCCCTGTCCCTCGCTTTCCCCATTCAGATGGTTTTGATTGCGGTTGCGGTGGGAACGGGAGTGGGAACCAGCTCGCTTATATCACGGCTTTTGGGCGCCGGGAAAGAGAGCAGGGCCCGTCATGCGGCGACCCATGTGTTGGTTCTAGCATTGGTTTACGGTATTATTGCCGCTGCTGCGGGCATATTCTTCCCCGCGCAGCTGATTGGCGTTTTTACCGACGACCCGGTGCTTATTGATTACGGGGCAAGATATATTGGAATTATACTTATGGGCTCCACCGCCATGTTTGTACCAATGATTGCAAACAATATCCTAAGGGGAGAAGGAAATACGTTCATACCCATGATAACAATGCTTATCGGCTCAGTACTCAATATAATACTGGATCCCCTGCTTATATTCGGCTACGGGTTTTTCCCCGAGCTTGGTATAGAAGGTGCGGCGGTGGCCACGGTATTTTCAAGGATTGTCAGCGGCATCTTCATAGTAATCATGCTTTTTTCCGGGAAAAACCAGGTGCGGGTAAGTTTCAAAGGATTCAGGCCGGACTTGTCCATAGTGGAGCAGATTTACCAGGTGGGATTTCCGGCGATGGTAATGCAGATACTGGCATCGGTGATGGTGGGTGGCATAAATATAATACTGGCGGGCTACAGTGCCACCGCCATCGCGGCCATGGGCATATATTTCAGGCTGCAGTCCTTTGTTTTCATGCCGGTATTTGGGCTCAACCAGGGTTACATGCCCATTATCGGATATAATTTCGGTTACAATAATGCCTCCAGGATGAAGCAAACCATGAAGGCTGGTTTTCTGGTTGGATTTGCCTTTACCGCTGCCGGGTTTTTAATATTCCAGCTATTTGCGCCAGGGCTTATAAGAATGTTCGGCAGCGGCAGGGAACTGCTTGAGATAGGAACAAGGGCCCTGAGGACCATCAGCCTTGCGTTTCCCGTGATAGGCCCGTCAATAGTGGGAGCCACTACCTTTCAGGCGGTGGGAAAGGGATTTCCCAGCCTGATGCTGTCCTTTCTAAGGCAGATTATTATACTGCTGCCGCTGGCATACATTTTCGGCAGGACAGGGGGGCTTAACATGATATGGTATGCTTTCCCGATAGCCGAAGCCATAGCGGCGGTATTCATGGTGCTCTGGCTAAAAAGCACTCTAAAGGGCGTATTCAATATAATGGAGGGGGATGTGTGATTCCCGACGGGAACCTTTACTCAAGGGGACGGTTCTTTTGATTAATTTCATAATCAAAAGAACCGTCCCCTTGATTTATTTTCAGGGGGAATCTTCGGTAATATAACTGTCAAAGGCTGAAATCAGGGTGTCCACCACAAACCTTTCGCTGTCCGAAAGGTTTGTTTCTTCAATCAGCCTTGCGGCGGCTTGCTTTGCCTTCTCCGGCTCAACGTGGTAATAATTGTTGTACGCCGTAAAACGGCACACCTCTTCAATGGACTGCTCATCAAGCCGGGCAAGCAGCTTTACAAACCTTTCCCGGCCGTTTCTGAAAAAGTCTCCCACAATAATACCGTACTGTTCCGCCATTACGCCGTCCAGGCCCTCTGTGGCCTGAAAGATTTTATACATATTGTCGCCCTGGGTTGTGAACGGGCTGTTGGCAAGCCATTCCAGGAGGTCCATGGCCCCTGCCGCATCATCTCCCACGGTGCCGTACTGCTTTGAGTACAAAGTCCAGTCAATATCCGGCAGCGCGTCCAGTATTGCATGGAAACGTTCTTCCTCATCGGTTCCGGATTCAAGAAGCAGACTGTGTATCCGTTCGGCGGCGGAGCAGTCCGTTTCCCCGGTGCTGCCGCCGGGCAGGGTGTCCACATTCCCGGCATCAGGTTCTTTTTCATAGCTGCTGCAGCCGGTCAAACCGGCGACAGCCAATACTAGTACCAGAAACAGTGCTGCGGCGGTCCTCACTTGAATAACCTCCCCATAAGTCACACAGGTATTATTAATGAGTATATCACAGCAGCATATATGCAGTAAACCGGCAGAGAATGGCCTTGAATAAACCATTATTAACACGGCAGGTTGTCGGTGTGCCTTTTATATTTCCAGGTCTGGCAATATTCCCTTGTGCTGAGCATATAATATAGGCTATAGTAATAAATAACAATTTGTTGGAGTATGGGAGGTTATTCAAATGTCATATAAACTTTCGGCCAGCATGCTGGATACAATAGGAAGGACACCACTGGTGGAATTGTCAAGACTTACCAAAGACCTGGAGGGGACGATATACGCAAAGATTGAGTATTACAGCCCGGGTTTCAGCAAAAAGGACAGGATTGCGCTGCAGATAGTGAAGGATGCCGGGAATCAGGGACTTTTGAAAAAAGGACAGCCGGTGGTGGAGCTGACCAGCGGTAATACCGGTACCGGGCTGGCTCTGGTATGCGGACTCATGGGGTATAGGTTTGTTGCCGTTATGTCTAAGGGGAATTCCATAGAAAGGGCCAGAATGATAAGGGCCCTGGGGGGAGAAGTGGTGCTGGTGGACCAGGCGAAGGGTTCGGTGCCGGGACAGGTAACCGGCGACGACCTTGCCCTTGTTGAACAGGAGGCACAGCGCCTGACAGGGCAGCTGGGAGCATTTCGCGCGGATCAGTTTAACAATCCAAGCAACGTATATGCCCATGAGCTTTATACCGGTGAAGAGATTTGGGAACAGTCGGAAGGCAGAGTGGAAGCGTTTGCCGATTTTGCCGGGACGGCGGGAAGTTTTATGGGCTGTGCCAAAGCACTGAAAAAGCATAATCCCGATATTGGATGCTATTTTGTGGAGCCGGAAAGGGCGGCGTATTATGCCGGGGGCGATATCTCTGATCCCGGGCACAGGGTACAGGGAGGCGGGTACTGTATGGACCTTCCCCTTCTGGAGAGGGATATGGTTGACGGGTTTATAACCGTAAGCGATGAAGAGGCAGTGGATGCGGCCAGGAGACTGGCAAGGGAGGAAGCCGTATTTGGAGGTTTTTCCGCCGGCGCGAATGTTGCTGCGGTTTTAAAACTTCTGAAAGGCAGGGAAAGGGGCAAAAGAATAGCAGTACTTATACCGGATTCCGGCTTCAAATATATGAGCACCGACCTCTACAGGTAACCATGAGGAGCATGGAAGGGAGATTTCTAAGTGACGGGAGAAAACATGGAAAGGACGGCATCGGGGCTGCTGGAAGCCTGGGTGAGTATAGCCGGGAACATTTTACTGTTCGCATTCAAATTAGCTATAGGGATTGCGACAGCAAGCATTTCGATAACAGCCGACGCGTTTCATACCCTGTCGGATGTACTGTCGTCGGTTGTTGTACTGTTTGGATTTAAAATGAGCAGCAGGGGCCCGGACAAAAGGCACCCCTACGGACACGGCCGTATGGAAAGCATAGCCACGCTGGTTATTTCGATACTGCTTATTCTGACGGCATTCGAATTTGCCAAGACTTCGGTGGAAAGGTTAACAAACCCCGTTCAGGTGGGCGGCGGCTGGTGGGCTGCGGCCATTATGGCAGCATCCGCCGCGGTCAAGGAATGGATGGCAAGGTTTGCATTCTCACTTGGTGAAGACATAGACTCATCGGCCCTTAAGGCGGATGCATGGCACCACAGAAGCGATGCAATAGCATCGATTTTGGTTGCGGTGGGTAACCTGGCGGCGGTACGGGGCCTGTTTTGGGTTGACCCCGTTCTCGGACTGGGGGTGTCGGTACTGATTGCCTATACCGGTTGGAGCCTTGCACGGGATTCGGCGGATGTGCTTTTGGGCACACAGCCTCCCTCCGAAGTTGTTGAAGAAATTCGCAGCTGTGCACGGCAGGTAGCGGGCGTTTTGGAGGTCCACGGAATAAAGGTGCATGACTACGGATACCACAGAGAGGTATCGCTCCATGTGGAGGTGGACAAAGGGCTTGACCTTCTGACTGCGCATAATGTGGCGGATGTCGTGGAACAGCGGCTTGAGGAAAGGCTGGGCGCAAAGGTGGTTGCACATATTGACCCTTCGGATGAGGATGAGGACCGGTAAAGGGCGGCAGTGCCTATGCCCCGACGGAGAGGCTGCGGGGCAGAATTAACGACAGGATGCAGGATACAGCCAGGGGTATCAGCAGGAACAAAAATGATGATACAATACCAACGGTGTCGGCCAGGTAACCGTGGTACAGGGTACCGATACCGCCGAGGCCTGCTCCCAGTCCCATTATTAGTCCGGTTGCAAAGGTTGAATTGTTGGGCAGAAAGCTTCTGGCCATTACAATATTGGCCGAATTGGGCACTGCATTAAGGGCGCCGGTTAAAACAAAGGCGGCCATTGCGGGTATACCGGTTGTGTGCACCATTAGCAGTAGAAACAAGGCGGCAAACATTATAGAAACAATAAGAACTTTTCTGCTGCCGTGTGTATCAGACAAATAACCTCCCACAAGGGTGCCCATAGACGAGAAAAGCAGCTGGAAGGATAACACGTATGCAAAAAAAGCGGGGTCCACCGATTTGGTCACAAAAAGGTTCACACCGAAGGTTGCAAGGGAAATCCTTATCCATGCCCTGACTGAGGAAATCAGCACCAATACGGACACCCAGAATATCGAAGCGGGTTTTATCCCGCTGGCTGGAAGGTTATCCGTTTTTGTATCACCGCTGCTAAAACCGTCAATCCGGTGTACCCCCACCGCGTACATTATTCCTGCCGTCACAAAACCGGGTATCATGAAGTAGACCAGCCCCTTCAGGCCGAAATTAATTGCGGTGGGCACTGCTAGCGCCGGGGATACTGCAACGGCAAAGGAGCCGATGGTCATAAAAACCGAAAGCCCGGTACCTTCCCTGTTATCCATAAGCTTTATTGCGGCGGCCGAGCCGAGGGGATGGTACAGGGCGGATGCCGTCCCTCCCAGAATGAAAACCAATACAAGAAGGTAATAGCTGGTGACTATTCCTGAAATACATATCCAGAAAGAGATCCAGACAACCGATAAAAGTAGAAGCCAGGTCCTGCCGTGGCGGTCGACTATAAACCCGATAAACGGCTGCAGCCAGGTTCCGCTGGCATTGAAGGCAAAGGCGATAAAACCCTGCTGCCCCATGGTGAGTGATAATGCCTGGGCAAATATATACAGAGTTGGATGAACTATACCAAAATAAAAGTCGTTCATAAAATGACCTGCCGAAAGGGCCAACAGTCTGGGCATGTTACGGCTGTCATGCGATAGTGCGTACGTTTTATCCATAATTCTTCCCTTCGTGACAATACTACCAACAATTATATTGAAGCGTTATAAATATGTAAACCGTGGTTCTTGTTGAAGATGAAGGATAAAGAGGTAATTTGGGCCGAAATCGGCCTTTGTATAAAATTATGCAAGTATTCCGGTATAATTACTGGCGGTTTACAGCGATAGTTATGAAAATCAACAAATACACGGTAAATACATTGATAAAATTAATATGAATATAAAAATATTAAAATACAGTATTGACAATATTAATATATGTTATATAATGGTGATGCAAAGAAATTTTACTTACACTGAGGAGGACATGAATTTGAAGGAAGCATTGGGGAAATGCCCTGTATGTAAAAAGAATCTGGAGGTAACAAGGCTTCACTGCGACCACTGCGGCATTAAGATAGAGGGAAGCTTTTCACTCTGCAGATACTGCAGGCTTACCAGGGAGCAGAAGCAGTTCATTGAGACTTTTATTAAATGCAGGGGAAACATTAAGGAAGTCGAAAAGGACCTCGGGATTTCCTACCCAACAGTAAGGAGCAGGCTGGACGATGTTATCTCAGCCCTTGGGTATCCGGTTAAGGATTCCAAAAGCGAAGAGACTAAGAAGAAAATTCTGGATATGCTGGATAACGGGGAAATCAGTCACCAGGAAGCAATGAAGCTTCTGAAAGAAAACCGGACGGAGGGATTGTAATGAAAGATGAGGTAAAACAGGTTTTAAAGATGGTGGAAGAAGGCAAGATTACGGCGGAGCAGGCTGTCCAACTTATGGAAGCGGGAGGCCTAGACGACGATAAAGGCAGCCGGGACGGGATGGTGCCGGGCAGGGCCAAATGGCTGAAGGTGAGGGTTTATGACGCCAATTCGGACAAAAGGAAGGTGAATGTGAGCATACCGCTGTCACTGGTGTCGGTGGGGCTCAGGCTGGGAATGAAGTTCGGTTTGGACAGGGAGGAATTAAAGGGATTTGACTTTGACGAGATAATACACATGATTGAAGCCGGGGAAGAGGGCAAGCTGGTGGATGTGGTGGACGATGAGAGCGGAGAGAAAGTGGAAGTTTTTGTTGAATAGCCGGCTGGAAACAGCGGGCTTTATTTTTGGTGAGAGCTTCCCAAAAATTTTTTATTACCTCCGTATTGTCGGGAGCAGCGGGGAAAGACTATTACTGCATACCGGACATGGAGGTAATAATAATGACGAATGAAACAAAGCGTATCATGAAAGAGATAGTAAGGCTTCAGAGGCGGCTGGTGGAATTAATCGGGCAAAGGGATACTGCCGACGGGGAAGTTCTCGGGGCAAGCCGGGCGCTAGACAGGCTTATAAACGATTACCACAGGCATAATCAAGGGGACGGTTCTTTTGATTAAATTTTGATTACAAACGGGAATTATGGCTGTCTTCACGGCGAATTCGGTATACAATAAGCTTCAAAGGCTTCAATAAGGGAATTTACCACAAATCTTTCACTGTCCGACAGCTGTTTGTCTGCAAAGTATGCTGCAGTGGTCTCTGCAAGCCGTTCCAGATCCATGTAATAGTCACAGTGATATGCTACATGGCCGCATATACTCTCAATACCATCATCAAGCTGGCTTAACAGCTCTACAAATTTGTCCTTATCGCGTGTGAAAAAGGAACCTACTATTACGCTGTACTGCTCTGCCAATGCTCCGTCAAGCCCGTTTCTAGCCTGGAATATTTTGAGCATGTTGTCGCCTTGCCAGCTTCCGGGATTATAGGTGAGCCACCGCAGAAGGTCCATTGCTTCCAAAGCGTATTCATCGTTGCTGTGTTCCTTTGAATGTTTTGAATATGCGGACCAATTTATGTCGGGCAGGAATTCAAGTATTTCGTCCATATATTTCCTTTCCTCTGTCCTGAGGGATTTCAGCAGCCGGTATGCCTCTTCTTCAACGGAAACCGTCGCCGGTGGACTGACGTTTACCGTATTCGCCAGGGTTTCATCCAATTGGGCATTCTCCGCAGGGGCGGCGTCCTCCAGGCTGGTATCTGCCATACAGCCTGCCAAACCAACAGTAAGCGCAGTGCATATTATAAGGAGCTCTATAGCCTTCTTCATTTGAACAACTCCCTTCCCGGTTCCAATTTTGTTTAATAATTATACCATATAAATGCATGGGCAGGAATATTTTTAGGTGTATCTTCGTATTCTTAATAAGCATGGGGACAAACTATTAGTGCATACTGGATATGGAGGTAAATGGAATGAGAAATGAGGCTCAAGAAATCCTAAGGGGGATAAACGTGCTGCAAAAACGATTGGTGGAGCTTATTGACGAAAAGGATCTGCGGGATGGGGAAGTACTCAAGGTAAGCCAGGCGCTGGACGGGCTTATAAACGACTTTTCCAGGTACCAAGACAGTAGGATTATGGAAAACAGATTGGCGGAACATATGTAGGAAGCATGAATCAGCGGCTTTGGTGATGTAAAAGGGAAATGATCCTGCCGGATAGAATAATGTTAGGAAAAGCATACAGAAATAGATGAGGTTTTACATATAAGGGGGTAGAATAATGAAAATAGTAATTGCACCGGATTCATTCAAAGGGAGTTTAACAGCCGGGCAGGCGGCGGCCTATATTGAAAAGGGCATACGCCGGGTGTTTCCGTCGTGTACGGTAGACAGGATTCCGGTGGCGGACGGCGGAGAGGGCACCGTTGACGCGATGGTATCCGCAACCGGCGGGAAGATGGTTAGGAAAAGGGTTTTAGGCCCTTTGGGGGATGAGGTAGAGGGTATTTTCGGGATACTGGGGGACGGCAGGACGGCGGTTATTGAGACGGCATCCGCTTCGGGGCTGATGCTGATACCCCCGGGCAGGCGTAACCCGATGACTGCCTCCACCTTCGGGACGGGACAGCTGATTATGGATGCCCTTGACCGGGGTTGCCGCAAGTTCATAATAGGATTGGGAGGAAGCGCTACCGTTGACGGAGGAGCAGGCCTTTTAAGCGCCCTTGGCGTGGAGTTCACCGACAGGTCCGGGCGTAGGATACCGGCAGGCGGCGGCGGGTTGGAACTTCTAAGCAGCATAGACCCGTCGGGCATGGACGAAAGGATAAGGGATTCGGAAGTTTTAATAGCCTGTGACGTGGACAACCCGCTGTGCGGAGACA
>CAZGUG010000043.1:0-16628 GCA_964529035.1 uncultured Clostridium sp. | reverse complement strand
CCGTAAAATATGAGGTTTAGCACCATTTTTCTTCTTTTATTCCTAAAGTCAGGTTTTATTATGAAACATGGTATTATATATTAACGTGGAAATATGGTTGCGAATACAAAAGATTAAAACAAAAAGGTTAGCTCTGCTTACAGTGGGGCTAAATCAGTTTAATGGGGGTAAGGGCAGTGAGAATAGTAATTGTGGGAGCCGGTAAAGTGGGATACCAGCTGGTGGAAAGCCTGACAAAGGAAAACCATGACCTTATAGTAATAGATACAAACCAGGACGTTATCGATAAAATAAACGATAATTTCGATGTCTTAACCAGGAAAGGCAACGGGATTTCCAGCAGCCTGTTAAAGGGCCTGGAAATTGAGGGCTGGGACCTGCTTATAGCGGTTACAGACAGCGACGAAGCCAATATAGTGGCATGTATCACAGCCAAAAAAGTCGGGGTAAAAACGGCCATAGCCCGGGTAAGAAACCCAGAGTATGTTGTGGAACTGGATTTTATGAAAAACAAACTGGGGATAGACTATATAATAAATCCCGAGCATGCCACCGCCAACGAAATAATAAGACTTCTGCTTAATACCCATACCTGCTATGCCGCAGACTTTGCAAAGGGACATGTAAGGATGTCAGAGATTATGATAGAGGCTTCTTCAAACCTGGCGGGGAAACAAATAAAGGATATTAACCTCCCGGGGGGAGTTATAATAACCGCCATAACCCGTAACGGAGAAGTAATTATTCCCAACGGGTTTGATTATGTAATGCGGGACGACACGCTGTATATAATGGGTGAAAAAGGTGCCGTTGACAGTGTGGCAAAGACTGCCGGGCTGCGCCTAATAAACAACAGGGTTAAAAACGTTTTGATAATAGGCGGCGGCAAAGTCGGTTATTACCTGGCCAAGGGCCTTGAGAGGCTTGATACAAACGTGAAAATAATAGAAAAAAATCTGGATAGGTGCAGGGAACTGGCGGAGAGCCTTGACAATACGCTGGTACTGCACGGTGATGGTACCGATATAACTCTTTTGAAGGCGGAAAACGTTGAAGGAATGGATGCTTTCCTGGCTGTTACCGGGTATGACGAGGAGAACCTGCTGGTTTCGGTGCTGGCCAAACAGCTGGGGGCCGGTAAGGTAATAGCCAAGGTAAGCCGTTCAAACTATACTTCGGTACTGGAAACTATAGGTATTGACAATGCGGTAAGCCCCAAGCTGATAACCGCCAGTGATATACTGAGGATAGTGCGGGGCGGCAGGATAGTATCCATTTCCCTGCTTATAGGCGGCCGTGCCGAAGTGGTCGAGATCATGCCGCAGGAGGGCACGCCGGCGCTTAACAAACCCTTAAAGGAACTGAAGATACCGAAGAGTATAATCATCGGGGCAATACTGCGAAACGGAAAAGTTATAATACCGAACGGCGATTCGGTCATAAAAAGTGGAGACAGGGTTATCGTGTTTACCCTGGATTCCCATATAGAAAAGGTTACGAAGCTTTTCAGCAAAAAAGGGGGAGGTATGGGCATACATGAACTCATTAATAGTGTTAAGAACGCTGGGGATGCTGCTTCTATGTGAAGCGGTGGCCATGCTCCCTCCCGTTGTTGTTGCTTTAATCTACAGGGAAGATACGGTTTTTGCATTTTTGATATCCATGGCGGTTGCCGTACTGATAGGGTTGATGCTGTTTTCAATAAGGGTTAAAAACAAAATAATAAGATACAAGGAAGGTTTTGCGATAGTCACCTTTGGATGGCTGGCGGTTTCGATATTGGGTGCGCTGCCTTTTTTATTTACAGGAGCGATAACATCCTTTATTGATGCGTTTTTCGAAACGGTTTCCGGGTTTACAACCACCGGGGCAACGGTACTGGAAGACATTGAAGTACTGCCGTACAGCCTTCTTTTCTGGCGGTCCTTTACCCACTGGCTGGGAGGAATGGGAATACTGGTGCTGGCACTGGCGCTGGCACCGGCCCTTGGAGGGGGCACGTTCCAGATATTGAAGGCCGAAAGCCCGGGGCCCATTTCAACCAAGCTGACCCCAAGAGTGAATAATACTGCAAAAATTCTTTATGTTACCTATACCGTTATTACCGCAGCTGAAATCCTGCTGCTATATATAGGCGGCATGCCTTTGTTTGACAGTTTTATACATACCTTCGGCACTCTGGGTACCGGCGGGTTTTCACTGAAAAACGCCAGTATTGGAGCCTATGGCAGTGTTTATTTTGATACAGTCATAACGTTTTTTATGATAGCTTCAGGCGTTAATTTTTCACTGTACTATATTATGTTCAAAAAAAGAAACCTGTCCGGGTTTATTAAAGATTCCGAATTTAAGACCTACCTGTCAATAATAGCCGTGGCAATCCTGCTTGTAACTTTGAACCTGAACGGAAAAGTATATAGCAGTATATTCGAAAGCATGAGGCATGCATCCTTTCAGGTTGCATCCATAATAACCACCACCGGGTATACCACCACCGATTTTGACATCTGGCCGGACCTCAGCAGGGCAGTTTTGTTCCTGCTGATGTTTGTCGGAGCGTGCGCGGGTTCAACCGGCGGCGCAATGAAAGTAATAAGGGTGCATCTGGCTTTCAAATATATGAAGAGGGAAGTCAACAGGCTTATACATCCCCGGGCGGTAAAGGCGGTCAAGGTTGGGAATGTCCCTGTACAGGAGGAAGTACTGTCCGGAGTTATGGCCTTTACAATGTTTTATATATTAATCTTCATTACTGTTACGCTGCTTATGGCGATGCAGGGACACGACCTGATAAGCTCCGCGGCGGCGACGGCGGCTACCCTCGGTAATGTGGGCCCGGGATTTGGGATTGTGGGGCCGACAAGCACATACTATGCCCTTTCAGGGTTTTCAAAGGCGCTCCTGTCCTTCTGCATGATACTGGGAAGGCTTGAGATATACACAGTAATAACGCTTCTATCCCCCCATTTCTGGAAAAGATAAGATATAAAAAGTAGAACAGGGGACGACGGTTCTTTGTTCCATAAAAAACTGTTTAATGAACGGGGACACACCGCTGCTGACGAGGGTATTCCTTATGAGTCCTTTCATGAATTGCTTTTATTGTATTTTATCCGGTCCTGTTCGTTCAGTATTTTTTTCCTCAGCCTTATGGCGTCGGGGGTAACCTCAATTAACTCATCATCCTTAATAAACTCAATGGCCTGCTCCAGCGTGAAGGTCCTGGGGGGAGAAAGCACAATGGCATCGTCCGAGCCTGAGGCCCTTGTATTGGTAAGTTTTTTGTTCTTGCAGGGGTTTACCGCCATGTCTTCGCTGCGGCTGTTCACTCCTATTATCATACCCTCATAGACCCTTTCCCCGGGGTCTATGAACATTACGGCCCTTTTGCTCAGGTTGTCCAGTGAATAGGCCTTCGCGATGCCCTCGCTTTGGGATACCAGCACTCCGTTAAGCCTCTGGGGTATTTCCCCCTTATACTCTTCATATCTTTCAAAGGACCGGACCAGGGTGCCCTCGCCCCTTGTATCGTTTATAAATTCGCTATTATATCCAATAAGCCCCCGGGTGGGAACAAGGTATTCAAGCCTCATATAATCGTTTTCCGAGGTCATGCCCTGTATTATTCCCTTTCTGTGATTAAGCTTGGATATCACCGTGCTGTGGTACTCTTCGGGGGTATCAATAATAACACTTTCCACCGGCTCCATAAGCATTCCGCTCTCTTTACGAAGCAAAACCTCCGGCTTTGATACCGACAGTTCATAGCCTTCTCTCCTCATGTTCTCCAGGAGTATGGAAAGATGCAGCTCACTCCTGCCGGATACCTTGAAGGCATCTTCTCCCTCAATCTTTTCCACCTTTAATCCGACGTTTACCTCCAGTTCCTTATCCAGTCTGGCCTTAAGGTCCCGAGTGGTCACATATTTGCCGCTTTGGCCGGAAAAGGGGGAGTCATTTATAAGAAAGTTCATCGATAGGGTTGGCTCCTCAATCTCTATCATTTCCATGGGGAGCACACTATCCACACTGCATATGGTTTCCCCTATGGAAATATCAGCGATACCGGCCACCGCCACCATATCGCCGCTTACCGCTTCGTCCACGGCAGTCTGTTTTATTCCCTGGTAGGCAAGAAGCCTCGAAACCTTTGCCTTTGCTGTGCTGCCGTCCCTCTTTGAAACGGCAACGGTCTGTCCGGCTTTCAGGGTGCCCTTGTAAACTCTCCCAATGCCTATTCGGCCGATATAGTCATCATAGGCCAGATCGTTTATCTGCAGTTGAAGCGGCCTGTCATCGTAGTCCGGGTAGGGCTCTACATGGCCCAAAATGGTTTCAAACAGCGGCGTAAGGTCGCTGCTTTCGTCCTTTGGGTCAATTTTGGCTATCCCTTCCCGGGCGATGCCGTAGACAACGGGGAACTCGAGCTGCTCATCGTCTGCATTTAGGTCGATGAAAAGGTCCAGCACCATATCCACAACCTCTTTGGCCCTTTGGTCCTTCTTGTCTATCTTGTTGATAAAAAGGATGGGTTTTATCCCAAGCTCCAGGGCCTTGCGCAGCACAAACCTGGTCTGGGGCAAAGGGCCCTCGCTTGAGTCTACAATCAGAATGGCTGCGTCCACCGCTCTGATGATACGCTCCACCTCCGAGGAAAAGTCCGCATGTCCCGGAGTGTCCACAATGTTAATCTTTATGCCTTTGTACTCAATGGAGCAGTTTTTTGAATAGATTGTAATGCCCCGCTCCCTTTCCAGGTCGTTACTGTCCATTACACAATCCACCACTTCCTGGTTTTCCCGGAAGACTCCGCTTTGGTTTAGAAAGGCGTCCACCAATGTGGACTTTCCTGCATCGACGTGGGCTATAACGGCTAGGTTTATTATTTGTTGTTTTTTCGACATAAAAATCCCTTTCTTTTTTAGAATACCTTATTAATATATATTTGTTTTCCGAAATAATCAATTTTTATTTGCGATTGTTGCAAACTGGCCTCCTGTCAGAATAGATAATGGGCATGGAAGATACAATAAGAATAATCAGGATTCGATGAATAAGGATTTGAAAGTGCGAAGCGCAATGTGCTTTCCAAGTCCGGACAGGAGGTAAAGATTATGGATAAAACCCAGAATAATGATGGAAACTGTGTGAATGAGCAAAGCAAGGATGAGCAACTGGAGGGTTTTCGTATCGAGCACAAACAGGACAGGCTGACCACCAATCAGGGAGTGAAGGTTTCAGGGACCGATGATTCCCTTAAAGCGGGAGTGCGGGGGCCTACTTTGATGGAGGATTTTCATTTCAGGGAGAAGCTGACCCATTTTGACCACGAGAGGATACCCGAGCGGGTGGTGCATGCCCGCGGATTTGGCGCCCATGGGTTTTTTCAGGTGTATCAGCCGATGACCGAACTTACCAAGGCAAAGTTTCTCCAGGACCCGTCCAAAAAAACGCCGGTTTTTGTAAGGTTTTCCACGGTGGTGGGTTCACGGGGTTCGGCGGATACGGTACGGGACGTGCGGGGATTTGCCACAAAGTTTTATACCGAAGACGGCAATTACGACCTGGTGGCAAACAATATCCCGGTGTTCTTTATACAGGATGCGATAAAATTTCCCGACGTGGTTCACGCTATAAAGCCGGAGCCGCATAACGAGATGCCCCAGGCCTCTGCGGCCCACGATACCTTCTGGGACTTTGTAGTCAGCACGCCGGAGACCGCCCATATGATTATGTGGCTTTTATCCGACAGGGCCATACCCCGCAGTTTCCGGATGATGGAGGGGTTTGGCGTCAATACCTTCAGGTTCGTTAATGACCAGGGCAGGGCACGTTTTGTAAAGTTCCACTGGAAGCCCATGCTCGGCGTGCATTCTCTTGTCTGGGACGAAGCACAGAAACTGGCCGGGAAGGACCCGGATTATCATCGTCGTGACCTGTGGGAAGCCATTGAAATGGGCGAATATCCGGAATATGAGCTTGGGGTACAGATACTGGAAGAAGAAGAGGAATTCAATTTTGACTTTGACATACTTGACCCCACCAAGTTCTGGCCCGAGGAACAAATACCGGTGAAAATTATCGGAAAAATGACCCTGAACCGCAATGTGGACAATTTCTTCGCCGAAACCGAACAGGTGGCTTTCTGCCCGGGCAATGTGGTGCCGGGTATAGATTTTTCCAATGACCCTCTGCTGCAGGGACGGTTATTTTCGTATCTTGACACCCAGCTTATCCGGCTGGGAGGGCCGAATTTTCACGAGATACCCATCAACCGGTCCACGGTCCCGGTACACAATAATCAGCGGGACGGTTACCACCGCATGACAATCGACAGCGGCCAGGTGAGTTATTTCCCGAATACACTGCAGCAAAACACGCCGCAGCCGGTACCCGAGACCGAAGACGGATATGCCCATTATACAGAGAAGGTGGACGGGCAGAAAGTGCGTCAGCGCAGTGACAGCTTCAAAGACCACTACAGCCAGGCGACCCTTTTCTGGAACAGTATGTCGGAACCGGAAAGACAACATATAGTAGAGGCATTTCATTTCGAAGTTGGAAAGGTCAAGGATAAGGGGATTAAACAGCGGGTTGTGGACATGTTCAACAATGTGGACGGACAGCTGGCCGCCATGATTGCTGAGGGTATCGGGGTCCAGGCTCCGTCTATGCCCGGCGGGACAGGGGTTAGTGCGTCGTCACCGGCGGTAAGCCAGGAAACCACCATAATGGAAGCAAGAACAAGAAGGGTTGCCATTCTGGCTGAAAACGGGTTCAGCTTTAGCGAGGTGGCACAGGTCATGGACACACTTAAAGCAGCTGGGGTGCATTCCGAGATTATCAGCAAAGATTTGGGCATGATAACCGCCGCCGACGGACAGCAGCTGGAAGCGGCCAACAACTATATCACCGCCGGGTCAATCATGTACGATGCGGTGTATGTGCCGGGAGGACGCCAGAGCGCCGACAGCCTTGTTATGCAGGGAGATTCACTGCATTTTGTGAACGAAGCCTTCAGTCATGCAAAGGCCATCGGGGCCTCCAACGAAGGGGTTGACCTGCTTGTTTCCTCCCAGATCAAAGGAGTGGCACTGGCCGGGCCGGATAACTACGGTCAGCCGGTTACCGAGCTGGGAGTGGTGACGACCAGGAACGCATCGGATATGAGCGGTTTTGCCAGGGAATTTATAAATGCCATAACCGGGCACCGTCACTGGGCACGGCAAAAACAAAAGCAGATAGTACCCGCATAACTTTCAAGTATGCAGATATTACAAAACCCCGGAACGGCTTTGTGCCGGTTTCGGGGTTTTGATTCGGGATGTATTGGGATATATATGTTAAAATAGAATAATAAACCCGGTTACCGGCCGGATCCGGAGGTGGTATCATGCTGTTTGTAACAGATGGTGAAAAAATGTCAACGGAACAGGTGCCAAGGAACGACGTGCTAAAGCTTATTGCAATGATTACAATGCTTACAGATCATATAGGCCACATGTTTTTTCCGCAGCATGCCATTTTCCGTTCTGTCGGAAGGCTGGCGTTTCCGATATTTGCATACCTGCTGGCGGTGGGTTATGAGAAAACATCAAGCTTGAAAAACTATGCCAGAAGGCTCTTTATATTCGGTCTCATATCCCAGGTGCCCTATTCGTTTTTCTCGCCGGGCCTTCAGTTTAAGCCCTTTAACCTGAACATAATGTTTACACTGCTTCTGGGGCTTGCAGTAGTATATCTGTACGACCTGGGCGTGGCAGGGCTAAAGGAACAAAGCGGCGGCAGAAACACAAAAAAGGCAGTCTGTGGTGCGGGGGTCCTGCTTTCAGTATGCATGATCATAATTCTGCCCGAAGCGCTGGAAATTGCATTTGAAGACTTCAGGCTGGACTACGGGTTTTACGGGCTTATGCTTATCCTGATGTTCCACCTGTTCAAGGAAAACGGAAAAAGAATGGTTATTGGCTATATAATACTGTCCTTTGCATACACCTACCTTTACGGTGCCAAGGTTTTGACGGCTAACTCCATAGCCTGGTTCGGGGAAGAGTGGAGCATTTGGAAAGGGCTTTCAAGTTTCGGCCTGGTCCTAAAGAATATTGTCTGGTACAATAACGGCCTGGTAACGCTTGGAGGGTACTTTTTCCAGGCAAGGAGCATCTTTGCGCTGGTACCGATATTCATGGCGGACAGTTTGCCCGGTAGGGTCAGGTTAAAAAAATATACCGCGTACTGGTTCTATCCGGTACATATAGCCGTTATTGTCACCGCCGCTTACCTGTTGACAGTGTTCTCCCCACCTTTTACACCTTAATTTCCTCCATCATGTTCCGGGCAAACAGCTCTGCCTTTTTTTCTATCCCCTGCACGGTCTTAATTTCCCCGGGATAGTTGGCGGTAGCCATTATCGAAAAGTAAGGGGGCAGCCTGAAGCTTTTGTTTATATTCAGCGCGCCGATAAGCTGTTTGGCCACCAAATCGCTGCCCGAGTTGCCGGACACTATAATGGCAAACAAAGTCTTGTCAAAAAACTTGGTTCTTCTGTATAAAGCGGTGAGCCGGTTTATTACCGCCATAAGGTTTGCCGAGACCGCATCGTTGTAGTTAGGGCATATCCATACAACTGCGTCCGTCCTTTCTATTTCCGGGAGTATCTCTTCCACCATTACTCCTCCGTAAAAACAGCTTTTCTGGCGGCTGAAATGCTTGCACGTCTTATAGGAACACCCCTTGCAGTCGCGTACCGTACCGTTTTCCACGTGCAGTTCGGTTATCCGGTGGCAGTGCAGGTGTTTCTTAATCATATCCCACAGCATAAGCGTGTTTGAAGTGTCATGGGAGCTGGCATGGACAGCCAGTATTGCGGGATTTTGCTTCAACGTGACGCTGTCCTCGTAAAGCCGTTGGCCCAAAGAAGCGCAGAGACTGCTGCAAACTTCCTCAAGGGGAATTTTCAGTTTTTTCTGCCAGGCAAGGAAGTTGTTGAGGTCGGCTGTTGCCTCGATAACGGGATTGCCGGGGAACCGGCAGCCCAGGCTGTTTGCAAGGAAAATAATGTTTCGGGCGGCGCTTTTGGTATAAAGCTCGCTGCTGCTGTGTATAAGCAGTGCCGCCGAGCAGCCCGAAAGGGCGTCCTTTCCACGCCGGGTCAGCATGTCGAACAGCCTGAGAATGGGAAGCGACGAGCCTGTATCGTCCAATTCCACGGCTAACAGTATTTTTCGATTTTTAAGGTTGGGTATGTTCGAAGTATCGGTATATACTTCTACCGGTATACCTTCGGTGGCCTTTTCTACCATTGTTGAAAGGGTGCGGGACATGGGGCCGGGGGCAATCACTATTACGTTTTTCACAGCATTTCACCCAGCCTTTCATAGGTCTTTTTAAGCCTTGAAAACAGGGGCGCCGGCAGGTGCTCAGTTTCTATCTCGGTTCCGGAGGGTAAAAGCCTGTTGCGGCAGCCCATATAAACCCCGCCTAGAAATACCGAACTGTAGTGCCACCGGCCCTTTATAAGGGCTGTGAGGGACAAGCTTCCGGATGACAGCGCCGGCGCTACGTAGGGCTTGTAACCCTGTGCCCGGACGTACATATTCGCTTCAAGTGCTTTTTTGGTAAGGTAAACCGAGAGCTCTTCGTTATAGTTTTTTATGCTGTCAGCTATAACAAGCCCCTCACCGTGGGGACCGAAGGCTCTGCCTTCTTTGATGAAATGGGTGCTTTCCGCCGACTGTGCGGCATAATAGGCTGCCCGGGCGTACATCACCCCAAGTCCAAAGCCCCGTATCTGCTCGGGCGCAAGGCCGCCGAAGTCAAGGCTGCCTTTTTTATCGGTATTGCTTTCCAAAAATGCGGTTTTACACAGAAGGTCCACCGGGTCGGAAAGCACGGCAAATATACCTTTAAACCCGGCTTGCCTGGCTTTTTTTGCGTACTTTGCAATTATAGGTGAGTTGCCTTCAAACTGTGCCATCCTTACATCCTGTGGCGTCTGCTCTACCGGTGGTACCCCTGCCGATATGCAAAATACAAACAGGTCGCAGTCAAAAATATCGTCTTCCTTAAGCATGTATACCGGCGGGTAGACGGTATTTACGTCCGGGCCGAGTATCTGTCCGGTTTCATGTTCCCATCTTTTCATGTTGTTTAAGCTCCTGCTGTGTATTCCTATACCGGATATGTGCTGTCCTCCCAGCAGGCGAAGGCCGGTTAGCAGCATGCCGCCCACATCACCCAGCCCTGCTATGTTGACCTTCCATTTTTCCGGAAAGCTGTTTTCGAGTACGTCACGCCAGCCGGGGTATTCGGTGTTCACCGAGGTCACTTTCCTTCTTTCTATGGCGGAAACCAGCCAGTCCGGCAGGCCGGAGGGCCGAATGCCCGGCACAAGCATTTCTATTCCCTCTTTGTCCGGGAATATGAGCGATGGATGTGAAACGCAGCAAGACCTTCTGGATACATTAGGCTCCAGCGCGGCCAGGATATATACGTTATCCTTAAACCCTGACGCCCGGGTTTCGGATATTTCTTTCAGCCGGTCTTTCTTATTATTAGAAACCAGCACCTTATTCCGGTATTCGTAATAAAACATCAAACTACCTCCGTTATTTGACAATGGTATGTTCAATACGCTTCAGCGCTTCCAGGTCGTTATTAAGATAATGGGAAGGGTTAATATTCATATCGTAATTCATGTTGGTCCCACGGTCGGGGCAGCGGGGAGGTTTTACCACTTCACCCAGGAGGTCGAGGGTCAGGCTGCGTTCGTTCATTATCTGGTATTCTTCCTCAAGGGCAGTCATAATATCAATTGAGTTACTGATACACGTTTCGGACAGTTCGAATATTGCCCTGTTGGAAACATCGCTTAGGAAGGTGGGTGAGGTATAGGGCAGTATCATGTTTACCGACGGTATAAGGTTTCGCTGGGGGTATACACCCCTCCACAGTGTATCCCCGCCAAGAAAGGGATACATGTCGCTTTCGTTGAACCATGCCTTCAGCCTTGGAACAAAGTAAGCGCTGTCCACTTCCCTGTCCTGGACGTCCATGAGTTCTTTGCCGCGTCCGGAAAGCACCGCCACTATGAATTTTTTTACTTTGATTCCTTCCCGTTTAAGCAGCGGGTCAAGGGCTTTGAACCTATAGCCCTTGTGCAGCAGATTATCCACCAGAATTATTGGGCGGTTGAAGGACCGCAGCATTCTTACCTGGGTTTCCAGGTCCAGATAATAGGGGAAAGGCCCTATTTTGAAGGATTTCATGTCGGGCTGGAACAGTTTTTCGGTATGCAGGGATTTGGTTACCGTGTTCGGGATAATCCGGTTGTTCAGAATTGTGCCAAAGGGAACACATACCGCAGGCCCCAGTCTTCTGGGCATTGAAGGAACGGTATTCACCCCGTTTTCGGCACATATTTTTTTTGTGAGGTTTTGATTAAGCATTCCCATGTTAAAGGACAGCAGCAGTTTTCCGGGGTACAGGTTGCTGAGGGCCCTTTGCAGTTTTTTTCTGGAACGGCAGACTGCCTTTTCCACGTTTTCGGTGTCGTTGAAGGATTCCTTTATTATGGTTGATACGTCCAGGTTAAGGGTGCAGGGAGAACTCATATCGACCAGGTATATGGGCTCATTTTGGTTGCCGAAATACAGCTTTTCAAAGCCCTGCAGTTCAAGCACTTCTTCCACTGCCCGGGTAGGACTGCCTTCAACGATGTTTCTGAACACCGCATAATTGTAATCCTTTGCAAGGCAGTAGCAGAGGGTCTCGGTCAGGATTATCTGCTCGAGGTTTTGGCCTCTGCAGCTTCGGTCTGTAAATATGCCGTCCATTACCACTATTCTGCCTACCGTATTGTCTCTTATATATTCCGAAGCCATTTGGTTCTGAAATTCTTTTAAAAGCATGCTGAGACGCACCCAGTGGAACAACGAAAATCCCAGTATTCTGTTTCCGTTATTTATATCCCTGAGCAGCAGAACCCGGGGGCTGGACTTCCGGGAGAAGGCGATGAGACTTTCAAATGCTTTCTCGCTGTCTCTGAAAATTTGCCGTGCCAGGGTTCTTAAAAAGTCCGGGCCGGGGTCTTCGACAATTTCAATATCTATGGATACGGGACTTACCGGAGTTTTGTACTGGGGCTCCCTCCTGTACAGGCCGTTGCTGTAAATATATTTCTGGGCCAGCGGGTCCACAAGCATTGATATATCCCTGTTCTGGTCAATATACGTTCTTATTTGCGTGGAGCTTATGTCTTCGTACTGCCTGGGCAGCGACAGCGTTATTATTTCCCCCTCTATCCTTCGCATCCCGTGTTCAAGCCTTTTGTCGTCCTCGTCCGAGGAAAGGGCACTTCTCCTGTCAAACACTATATGCGGGAATGTGTGTATGGAATGCGCCTCTTTTTTGTCCCTGTACCCCGAAGCGTGCAGTATAACATCACTGCCGACAACTATATATACATCCGAGTCGGGGAAGTTTTCCCTTAGGGTACGTAAATCTTCGGGATATGCTATGTTTATGGGTATATCTTCCGGGTACATGAATATGCCCGGCTGGTCTGCTATCGACATATTGATTATGTTTCTGCGGGTGAGGTTTGGCTGGGTTCTTTTTGACCATGAGAACTCGTCGATGGCAAGATATACTTCAAAACCAAGCCGTCGTATTTCCTTTGCAATTTCCTTGTGACTTAACGAAAACGGGTCAAAGGTACCCGGGAAGAATGCTATTTTGCGGGGGTGTTCAAGGTCTATACTGACGTAATTGAATATGTAGTCGGATATGAATTTGTATATGCTGTTCAAAGCCGATGAATTTATAAACAGCATCAGCTGGCTGTCCTTGCTGTCCGGCAGCAGGGTCAGTATTTTCTTTGCAGTTCGTTTGAATATTTGGTTTTTTTGCTCCATGTCAAGGTATTCGGAGCCGTATATTTCCTTCCCGATGACGCTGAAGGCAATCTGCCTGACCCTGTGGTCGTAATTTACCAGGCCGCCCAGCAGTATTCCCAGCATTTTGGCAAGCCTGCTTTCATAAAACTTTTCGGTCCGGGGGAAAAGCTTCTGGTATTTGAGGTAATAGGACAGGGTTATCCCCGCCGTTTTCAGTATAAGGGAGTTTATGCCAAGGCCCGACTGCTTGGTTTTTTCCATTAGATAGTCTAGTATTTCGTCCAGTTCCACCGGTTGAAGGTACAGTATCAGCTGGCCGAGGTAGTACGGTATATACTTGGTGAACTGGTGGCCCTCAAGCTCAAGGGACCTGACCAGCTCCACCGCAATATCGTTTCTCTGCTCAAGGCTTAAGCTCGGGACTATTTTAATAAGTGCATCACCGGCGCCAATGCGCACATCTTCTACCGGGCTGACCTTTATCAGGTTACAAAAGTGCATGGCGGTATAAAAGGCGTTATCCTTGCTGCTGTTTAAGGTATGTTCCAGTAGAAGCTCAACCTGTATTTTTTTTGCGATCCTGCCGGTGGCGGTCTTCAGGTTGCTGAGGAAAATATCCGATATATTCTCCAGGTCCCGGCGGCAGAAAGTACGGTATTTTTCGGTTTCCTGCGGGTCAAGTTTTATCAGCTGTGCTATTTTGAACTTAAGATAATTCTCGGCCGGCAGTGGTGACCGATGAATATTTCGGGTCATAAGCCCCTTCAGAGCTTCCAGCTGCCTGCAGTCCTTGTCAAGGTTTGGTATCAGGCTGCGGGCCGCGTCCAGTGCGGTCAGGCGCAGGCTGTTGGTATCCGAAGGGATTCTATCAAGGACAAAATCAGTCATTGGTTTTAAGTATTTCCTGTCGCAGTCTGATGGTACAGCCTTAAGCGCTTCCAAGAGGTACAGTTCTGTCCGGAATTCCCGGGTTTCGTTTTCGCTGTAATATTTGCAAAGAATTCTAATGTAATCGTTTATTTTTTGCTTTTTACAGTGCTCAAAAAGGGATGCAACCATAACGCTCAGGCCGTATCCTATCCACATGCGATGGGTGGGAATAATCTTGTGGTCGGGGAATATAAAGGCATCCAAATACCTTTGCAGCAGCTGGCAACTTGTAATATCACGGGTTTCCAGGGCTGCGTCCGGGGGTACTTCCTTGCGGTATTCCTCGTCAAAGGTTGCAATCAGGGCTCCGATAAGCTCGCTGCAGTGTCTGCGTATGTCGTCCTCGGGATGGGTCAGCTGTTCATACAAAAATTTTATCGTAATCAGCTTCTGTTTTTGGGTCAGGTAGGTGGAGTAGTCCTCGAATATGCGCAGATATTCACGGAGGTTCTTCCAGTTCTTTTCACTGCGTGCAGATTCCAGTATTGCGTTTAACGAAAACTCGTCCCTGAGCCTGTACATGACGTTAATGTTATGGCGTATTGATTGGAATTTGAGGTTCTGTACCACCTGCTGCCCGTGCATCAGGGAATAGTACCCCCTCGTCTCCGGGTAAGGCGCGGGTTTCTGCGTTTTTGAATCCGGGTCGGTTATTATTCCCAGGTGGGTCATATAATCCTCGAAATCCTTAAGTTTTGCAAACACCCTTCGATATCTCTTTTCCTTTTTTTCATCCAGGTTGTCCAGTTTGTTAAGCACTATATCAAAGGAATCCGCCAGCGAATACATGTGCATTTTATCACTGTCTTTTCCGGCGGTTTTCTTTTTTATCCTGAAGTCCGAATAAATGAGAATCAGGGATTCAAGGGACAGGTTTTCAACCTCAAGGTCCCAGGTGGAATGGTTTATGGCAATGTTCCTGATATATACAATACCGTGCTTTTTGAACCACTGGTCGGTATAGTAATAGTGCAGGTGGGGCACCCTTTTAAGCTCGGCTGACCTGCAGCCGTACTTACCTATATCATGCCCGGCAGCGGCGCCGGAGACCCTGCCGAGGTCTATGGGCAGCCCCAGTTCTTCAAACTGGCGGGCTAGAAACAATGAAAGATAATGTACTCCGCATATGTGGTCAAGGGTGCTATAACCGAACAGTTCACCGTTTAGTTTCATCATTTCATATATATACTCTCTGTCGAAGGCTTTTATAAAAAGCCGGTATTCCCCGGGGTCTTCCAGACCGGCCTGCTCGTCTTCCGACAGCAGTTCCAGTGGATATTTGCTCTGCCAGGTACCGTCGTTCGAAGACTTCTGCAGCTTGCAAAATTCCCTCAGCACCTGCAGGTATACGTAGCATGCGGTATCAAGGCTTCTGTCCAGGTTTGTTTCAAGGGCCTGGGGGAAGGATTTCTCTATTGCAAACTGGTATATGTATCCCAGCCAGTCGCCGGGAGCATTTTCCCCGGCCAGGTCATCAAGCATATCCCGGCACAATTCAAGCACCGCCCGGCAGCTGTAATCGTTGTCTTTGAGCATTTTACCCATTTGTCTGAAAAAGGAGGGTTTGTTAACATGATTTTTGATAAAGGCTTTGTTTATAATATCCGGATAGGTTTTTCCAAGTTCTGAAACAGAAGCGGAAATTCTTTTTTTAAGCTCGGATAGCAAACCGTTGTCCATAGGAATACTCCTTTCTTTTAGAGAGGCGGTTTTTGTTTTCCCGGTATTAGAATTTTCTACATATATACGGTATATTCCTTCCAAGCGAAAAATAATGGTCAGGTAAAAGCAGGTGAAATTGTGGAAAGGGAGTTTCACTTCTGCTTCTACCTGACAGCCTTAGGCTTTGAAATGTTTGACGTAATAATATAAGCTTTGTTCCGGCCGCTCATCGGCATGTTTTTGAAAACAATTTATGTGGTTAACGACCTGGTAAAAGGAGTATAATATAACTGTGAAAAACCGATCAATAAAAGAGGTGTAAAAAATGAAAGGCAGATATATGATAGCATTATTGTTAGCGGTGCTGGCTGCAGCCCTGTTATACATCGGCATGAATCCTGTCGGAAACGGGCAGAACGGGGAACCCGACGACCAGGTACAGCCCCGGGATCAAAACCAAAGCGAGCGGGTTTCACAGCAGTTGGTTGATATTTTTCCGGAAAGAATAGGTTACGAATGGCACTACTCCGGATTTGCGGAATACGCGCATTATATGAGGCTGGATAATATTTCGGGAAATACCGGAAATACCGAAATATTGGTTTACGAGATATCGGGAGAAGTGGATGACCCGTCGGGCGGCGAAGCTCCGGGGGACTTCGGCCTTGAAATGGAATACCGGATAACTTCCGATACCGTTACCGAGAGTATAATCCGGGGAGAGAAGTTAATCCATGTATTTGAAGAACTGCAGCTTCTAAAGCTGCCCCTTGAGACCGGCAATAGATGGGAACAGACGGTTGAGACAGATGAAGGCGAGGCAGTTCTTACGGCGGAAGTCCTGTCGGCAGAGCCGGAGGAAGAGGAAGGGCCGACTGTATACAGGGTAAGATACAGTGTACCCATGGAAGGCATGCCGGACGGTGTTTACATCGAAGAGCGCGCATTCACCGAAGGGGTGGGCGTGACCTATTATGCCAGAACACTGGGCGATGAATACGACTTTTTATTTGAGTACTACATTTTTTACCCGGACAAACAATGACTTAACAAATAATGATATTGATTGTGGATGCAAAAACGGTTATAATCCTAACTTTAACAGCAAAAGAAAAGAAAAACAGGCCGTAACCCATGCAT
>CAZGUG010000042.1:15368-17022 GCA_964529035.1 uncultured Clostridium sp. | reverse complement strand
GAAGTCAACTTTATAAAGCTGTAAATTATCTGATATAATACTATTGGAAGGGACCGGCCATTGGTCTTATCGGAAGAACATACGGTTTTACGAAGAGGCGATATGAATGAAGGCAAGCGACATATACGATGGGGACTACGCAGTGGTTGACGTGCGCTCGCCGGGCGAGTTTCGAAAAGGTACTATACCCGGCGCGGTTAACATACCGCTGTTTGACGATGAAGAAAGGGCCCTTGTAGGCACGCTGTACAAAAAAGAGGGCACCGGAAAGGCAAAGATTAGGGGTATTGAAATAGTATCCGGCAAGCTTAAGGATATATATGAAAAAATAGGGACCCAGGAGGAAAAGGGTAAAGAGATAGTGGTGTTCTGTTCAAGGGGGGGCATGCGGAGCGGCTCCCTTGTGCAGCTGCTTGATTCCCTCGGGCACAGGGTACACCAACTGGAGGGCGGTTACAAGGAATACAGAAGGTATGTATTAGACAACCTGGATGCCTTAATCAAGTCGAAACAGGTGGTGGTTATCCACGGCAATACCGGGGTGGGTAAGACGCAGCTGCTTGGAATACTAAAAGACAGGGGTTTTCCCTCGGTGGACCTGGAGGCTATTGCCAACAGCCGGGGCTCGATATTCGGTACGGTGGGGCTTGGTGAGCCCCGGTACCAGAAGGACTTTGAAGCGCTGCTGTTTGAAAGGCTGAGAAGTATTGATAAGAACTATATTATAATCGAGTCCGAAAGCCCGAGGGTGGGAAGGGCATACCTGCCTGCTGTCCTGGTGGATAAAATGAAATCCGGGGTCCATATCCTGGTTGAATGTTCAATGCAGCAGAGAATAAGGAGAATAGTTGACGAATATATAAATATACAGGGGGACGAAGTATCGGAAGAAATAAGGACTTCGATCAAAAGGCTCAGGGGAGAGTTGGGCAGCAGGAAGACGGATATGCTGCTTGCGCTTCTGGAAGCAAAGAATTATGACGGGATAGTGAGGTTTCTGCTGGAAAAGCATTATGACCCCAAGTATTATCATTCCGAGAAAAAATACGACTATAGTTTGAAACTTGACAGCGACAACATGGAAGAGTGTGCCCAGGCCATAACCGAATTCCTGCACACCAAACAAAAGAAACAAAAGGGACGGTTCTTTTTGTTTCAATAAAGTGTTTTTCAGGGAGGTTTTTATGAAAGGGATGAAATTTTTAACCAGGACAGCGATTATCCTGGCGCTGACTGTAGCGTTTCAGATGACAAGGCCCCTGCTTTCGCTTCCTCCGCTAATGTCCAATTACATAGTGGGCAGCCTGGTTAATGCATCGCTGGCTGTGGCATCGGTTTTGGTGGGGGCCTGGAGCGGGATTGTTATCAGTATTTTTGCACCGGCGATAGCGCTTATGCAGCAGCATATTGTATTTCTCTGGCTTGTACCAATCATAGCCGGCGGCAATATCGTTTTTGTACTGGTATACGGCTGGTGGTACCGGAAAAACAAGGGTGCTGGAATAGTACTGGCTTCGGTGTTGAAATTCTTATTTTTATACTTTCTGGTAAGCACTGCCGTAGGAATACTGGTGGTACCAGAGCCTGCGGCTTCCGCCCTAAGCCTTATGTTCGGCTGGCCGCAGCTGGTTACGGCGGTGGTGGGAGGACTGGC
>CAZGUG010000042.1:12103-15268 GCA_964529035.1 uncultured Clostridium sp. | reverse complement strand
ATAAGGGGGTATTGATACGCCGGCGGCGAAATTATATAATTGAATAAACAATTGATACTTACATATTGCAGGTGCCCGACGGGGAGAATAGGGAACCGGGTGAAAATCCCGGGCGGACCCGCCACTGTAATGCCAAGTCCGGCCGAATAAGCGCCACTGGGCTCTGCCCGGGAAGGCACGGCAGCGGGCGATGAAGCAGCAGCCAGGAGACCTGCCTGCGGTATACGTATATCGGTGGGTTATGGTAAAGCTCACAGTTCTTTGTTGAACTGTGGGCTTTTTTAAATAAACAAACAAAACATCAGGAGGTTTTGAACTTATGGATTTGTTTGAGAAAGTTATAAAGGGTATTGAACTGCCCGACCGGGCCAGGATGAAAGAGGCGAAGGAAAGGGTGGACAGCCTGACAAAACCGGTGGGCAGCCTGGGCAGGCTGGAGGAAATCGCAGTAAGGCTTTGCGGTATAACCGGCAGCACGGCTCCCGACACCGGCAAAAAAACGGTTATTGTTATGGCGGCGGATAACGGGGTGTGCAGCGAAGGGGTTGCTGCATATCCACAGCAGGTTACCGCGCTAATGGCAAAAGGAATGGTGGAAGGTACGGCAGGGGTGGCGGTATTTGCACGGATGCTGGGTGCCGATATCAGGGTAATTGATATAGGTATGAAGGAGCCTGCCGCCTGTAGGGGTATAATAAACATGAGAATAAGACCGGGCACCGCCAACATGGCGGAGGGGCCGGCCATGTCGAGGGACGAGGCGGTGCGGGCGATAGAGACCGGTATCCAAGCGGTGTTTGAAGCGGCTGATTCCGGCAGCCGGGTAATTGCCGTAGGGGAAGTGGGTATAGGCAATACCACTTCCGGCAGTGCCGTGCTGGCCGCTCTGGAAGGGCTGGCCCCTGCCTTGACCACCGGGAGGGGAGCAGGCCTTGACCGGGAAGGCCTTGCGGCCAAGGTAAGGGTAGTGGAAAGCGCAATCAGGATAAACAAGCCGGATCCTGCCGATGCGGTGGACGTTATAAGCAAGGTGGGCGGCCTTGACATTGCCGGCATGACGGGTGTTTACCTTGGGGCCTCTTTCCGAAGGATACCGGTGGTAATAGACGGCTTTATTTCGTCGGTGGCGGCGCTGGCGGCAAAAAGGATTAACCCAATTACGCTGGAATATATGTTCCCTTCCCATCTCAGTGCCGAAAAGGGCGGAGGGCTTGCTCTTGAGCGCCTTGGTTTAAAGCCGTACCTTGATTTGGATATGAGACTGGGGGAAGGCAGCGGTGCCGTACTGGCCCTGAATATAATAGAAGCGGCGGCGAGATCGTTAAAACAGATGAAAACCTTCGACGAAATAGGTATAAAAAGGGTATAATATAGGTAGGTGACAGTTTTGTTCCCGAAGGAAGGTATATGTATGAAGGTGCTTCTTACAACGCTTAATTCCAAGTTCATACATTCGTCCCTCGCTATTAGGTATCTTAGGGCATACTGCAGGGACAAGCCCTATGATTTAAAGGTCAGGGAGTTTACAATAAACGATTCGATGGATCTGGTCCTCGGGGAGATTTACAAAGAAGCTCCGGACATCGCAGCCTTCTCGTGCTACATATGGAACATAACCGAAACACTGGCCCTTGTCCGCAGGATTAAGCAGATTAAGGAAGATACCGTTATAGTGCTGGGGGGACCCGAGGTGTCCTATGGCTCTTTGGATATTATGAAAAGGAATCCTTATATTGACTATATCGTGAGGGGAGAGGGAGAAGAGACATTCCGGGAACTTATGGAGCATATTGTCGAGGGCAGGGGTGTGATAGAAGATATCCGCGGTGTGACCTACAGGAGCGGCGGCAGCGTTGTTAAAAATAAGGACAGGGAATTAATAAAAAGTCTTGATACCATTCCCTTTCCCTATCTGCCCGACGATGGGCTGAAAGACAGAATAGTATACTATGAAGCTTCCAGGGGCTGTCCCTTCCGGTGCCGGTACTGCCTTTCGTCCACTATTCGGGGTGTCAGGTTTTTCCCGGTTGACAGGGTTAAAAGGGACCTGGATTGTCTTATCGGGTGGGGAATAAAACAGATTAAGTTTGTGGACAGGACCTTCAACTGCAAAAGCAGTTTCTCCCGGGAAATATTCAGCTATCTGATAGAAAAGGGAGGCGGCATAAACTTTCATTTTGAAATAACCGCCGACCTTTTGGATGAAGAGCTTATAAGGCTTCTTCATACTGCACCGCCGGGCCTTTTCCAGTTTGAGGTGGGAGTGCAGACCACAAACCCGGAAGTTTTGAAGGAAATCGACAGGAAAACCCGGCAGGATGTGCTGTTTCAAAACGTAAAGAAGATATGCGAAGGAGGCAATATCCATCAACACCTTGACCTGATCGCCGGACTTCCCGGAGAGGATATGACATCCTTTGCAAAATCCTTTGACGATGTTTACGGTTTGGCCCCGGACATGCTACAGCTCGGGTTTTTGAAGCTGCTCAAGGGCTCGGGTATCAGGGAAAGAGCACAGGAGTATGGATATGTTTTCACCGCAGAGCCTCCCTATGAAGTTCTTTCAAACAAATGGATGGGCTTTGAAGATTTGATGCGGTTAAAGCTTGTCGAGCAGGTTCTGGAATACTATTACAACAGCCATGGTTTTGACAACACGATTGATTACATGATTTCATATGCCGGCCGGGGTGCCTTTGCGTTTTTTAAGGACCTGTCGGAATACTGGGAAGAAAAAGACCTGCATCTTGTAAGACACCGACGTAAAAGGCTGTATTCGCTGCTTTATGAATACTGCAGGGTGCGGCTGGAAGCGCCTGCTATAATGGTTAACGAACTTTTGAAACTGGATTTTCTACTGACAGAGAGAACTTCAGTGCTGCCGGCGCCGATAAATAGAATAGAGTTTCCGGCTTTAAAACAAAAGTGTTTTGATTTTCTTGGAAAACCGGAAAATATAAAGGTTTATCTTCCCGGTTATGAGGGGTTTTCTCCCAAGCAGGTATACAAGCTTGTGCATTTTGAAGTATTTGATTCGTGTATTTCCGGTTATCTGCCGGAATTTGACGGCAAAGCATGCGAAGCCAAAGTGATCGTGTTGTTTGATTATGGTAACAGGGAAAAGCTGAGGGACAAGGCTGTGACAGAGGTTATAAAGCTGTGAAG
>CAZGUG010000042.1:0-12003 GCA_964529035.1 uncultured Clostridium sp. | reverse complement strand
AAAATGGACGGCTATAAGTTCTGCAGGGTTCTTAAGGACAGCAAAAAGACCGAAAATATACCGGTTATTTTTCTTACATCCAGGGACAGCGTGGAGGATAAGGTTGCAGGACTTAAGACCGGTGGAGACGATTATATAACAAAACCCTATGAA
Organism: uncultured Clostridium sp.; assembly: GCA_964529035.1. GTDB lineage: Bacteria > Bacillota > Clostridia > Ch29 > Ch29 > CAZGUG01. The sequence goes on along the minus strand of CAZGUG010000042.1, from coordinate 11,850 downwards.
GTCAGCGAGCTTTTGGCCAGGATTAATGTTCATATAAGGCTTAGGGAAGCCCAGGACCAGCTCAAGGGGCTGCTGAAGGAAAAAAACAAGCTGATAGAACAACTTGAAAATCTGTCTGTGAACGACGGGCTTACCGGCGTTTACAACAGAAGATATCTTGAGGAGTATTTGGAAAACTCCTTTGAGGAATGCAAAAGATATGGCAGCACGCTGAGTGTTATGATTATGGATATTGACCACTTTAAAAAGGTTAACGATACATACGGACACCAGATAGGAGACAAGGTGCTTGAAAGCTTTGCCGGACGGCTTGTGAAAAATGTGAGAAGGGCGGATATGCTGGCGAGGTATGGTGGAGAAGAGTTCGTGATAGTGTCCAAGAACACTAATATTAAAGGAGCGATAATGCTGGCGGAGAAGCTGAGAAAAGCGGTACAGAAAAAACCCTTTGAAATTGGTATGTACCGGATAAATCTTACGGTAAGTTTTGGCGTTGTGGAAATGCGGCAGGGGAATTATAATGATGCAGCCCAGTTAATCAGGGATGCCGACATGCTGCTGTACAGGGCAAAGGACAACGGCAGAAACAGGGTGGAATTTGAAAAAATAAGCGGGTAATATTTGAACCGCCTGTGGGCAACAATACCAATTAGCATATTGTATGGAGTGAAGCTGATGGAGTTTTTGTGCCCGTTGTGCAATGGTTTGGAGAAGAAGACCATTATATGTGAGCAGTGCGGAAACCCCATGGAGGACAAGGGGAGCATACAGGAATACTTTGACGATTACAGTCCCTATCTTGACCTGGAGATAACCCGCAGGGTGGACGGTGTCCCCGCCGACCAGTGCCTGCATTTGTTCGGATGTGAAAACTGTGGTACCTTAAGAAAAATAGCCATTGGAATGATTGAATTATAAAAACGGGTAAGGGCCCATGATGATCTTCGCTCCGGCTGATGCACATCCCTATACACCTATATGCAATCTTTCGACTGCATACAAGCGTTGCGGAACATACACCAACCTTTGCTCGACCATTAAGAGTACCTATGGAACCTACTGCAATCTCCCGACTGCAGTAGATCCCGGTAGTCAGTTAATGCTGCATCACTTCTACAAATTCAGAACCCTTAATAGTCTTAGCTCGAACATTATATATCCTTTTCGACCGTATACCAACAGTTGGGCTGGCATACAGCCTTGGAAGACATATAATGCTCTGCCCGCCGACCAATACCGAACCTTCTTGATCCGATATTGATCTTTGGCCGAATATTATTGAGCCCTTTAGGACCCAATAATACTCTTGGCTCAACCACCATGAACCCTTCGTTTCTATTATGTACAGCTAAAAGATATATATTCCGGCAGCTTACTGGTAAAATAAAGTAATGCCTGCAGCGGCGGCTTGTAATGAGATGCCGTATTTTGCAATGAATGGTTTTCAACTTTGACCTTGACATACGTCTTGCCTTGTTTTAATATATATATTGCGACCAATTTAAGATGCGGGGGTATAGCTCAGCTGGGAGAGCGCTTGAATGGCATTCAAGAGGTCAGGGGTTCGAATCCCCTTATCTCCACCAAGGAAAGACGCATCATAAAGGTGCGTTTTTTATTTTTGACAAATAGAAAGGGCCGTTTTATAATATCAGAAGCAGCATAATTTTTCCGTAATTAAGCTGTTAATATGGGGGTATAGCGCAGTTGGGAGCGCGTCTGCTTCGCATGTAGAAGGTCGGGGGTTCGAGTCCCCCTATCTCCACCAATAGGAACCGCTTATATTAGAATGATAGGCGGTTTTTGTTACCTTTCCTGTGTAGGAAAATATTAATAGTTTATAAATTCGAAAAAAGGGAAACAAACTGTCGGATGCAGTCGTCTAACTTATAGAGTAACTGTGTTATTTTTTATATTTTAAAAAAGGGGTGTCGAGGAAATGTACAAGAGATTTAAGAAATGCAGTGGGTATTTGGCTGCTTTATTATTGGTTGCAGTGGTTTTGATGCAGTGGGGTATCCCTGCGGGGCTGGCCGCCACCGATATAAGGCTGGTTATTGACGGTGATGTTATAGAGACTACGCCGCAGCCGTTTATACAAAACGATAGAACCTTTGTACCGCTGCGCGTTGTTATGGAGCAGCTGGGAGCGGATGTGGGATGGAACGAACAGGACAGGACCGTACATATTGTCAAGGGCAACCGCTCGGTTCTATTGAGGATAGACAGCCGCCTTGTTGAGTACGATACCGGGGAGAAGATTTATAACATAAGCGATGTGGCACCGTTTATAATTGACGACCGTACCTTTGTGCCCCTTCGCCTGGTGAGCAACGCCCTGGGAGTGGATATCGGTTGGGAGGATTCCAGCAGGACAGTGTACGTAGATTCCTCAAAGGCTGCAGATATTACACCCTTTTTTGATATGCGGATATCCTCGGTCGGGCCGGGGCAGGTAATAACCGGGACAACCGGGCTGCAGGCAGAATTTCCCGGCGGCATTCCGGCGGGGGCATCAGAGATAAGGTTCCTGCTTCTAAACCCCGGTACCGGAAAGGGAGCGGTTGTGGCAAGGGGCGGCAGTATAACCGGGGAATATACCTATCTTCCGGATATGCAGCAAAGCGGTGAAAGGGTCCTTGCCGCCGTTTTGTATGATGCGGACGGGGCTTTTTTGGCGGGCTGTGCCATCCCGGTACAGCTGGCGGTAAAGCCGGACGTGGCGTTAACCGGGCTGACAGCGGGGCAGGTATTGGAAGGGCCTGTTACGCTTAAACCGGATTTGAATTTCGCAGCATCATATGTCAAGTATGAGATTACAAACACCGACAGAGACAAGGTAACTACCACCGGTGAACTGGACCCACAGGGGACATATACATGGTCGCCGATGTTCGAGGACAACGGTAACGTTACCTTCAGGGTGACAGCCTACGATCAGGCAGGACAGGCCTATGCAAGCAGGGCTGTTCCCGCAATGGTTAATGTGACAAAGAAACTGGAACTGCGGGGCATAAGCAGCGGCAGCACGGTGGAAAAACCGGTTACGCTTTCGGTATCCCGCAACTTCCAGGTCAGTGAAACAGAATACATTATGAAAGACCCACAGACAGGAAGGGAAGAGGTATTGGCGAAGGTTGGGTATGTCAGCCACAAATGGTTCCCGGGTCCGGAGCTTACCGGAACAAAGGAATTATTTGTCCGGGTTAAGGATACCTCCGGTGCTGTTCATACAAGTGACAGTATAAGCGTTAAGCTTACCGGCACTCCGAAGCTGTTACTGGAAGGAGTGGGTCCGCAGCAGGTGGTAACCGGGCCGCTGGAACTGACGGCTATGAGCAATACCGCCATGGACAGCATTCAGTATGTGCTTATAAATCCACAGACCGGTGCAAAAAGAGTTATTGCCGGGGGCGAAGATGCCGGAACTGCTTACTCATGGACGCCGGCAGCAGGTGACGGGGGCCAGTGGGAGATTCAGGCGGAAGGGACCCTGCCCTCGGGAGTAAAAATAACCAGTGAAGCGGTACCCTTCAGGGTATACCTTGGAACTCTCTATACAGCCAAGCCGGTGGTTGGAAAGGACAGTTTCCTTGACCTGGCATCCGACCTGGCAGTTAAATCGTGGCAGAAAACAGGCATGTCGGCGGCGCTGCAGACCGCCCAGGCCATACTGGAAACCGGCTGGGGTCAGAGCGTTCCGGTGGACAAATATACAGGAAAGTTTTCAAACAACCTGTTTGGCATAAAGGGCAGCGGGCCCGCCGGTTCGGTGGTTTCAAACACCTGGGAGGAATATAACGGCCAGGCATTCCGCGTTGACGCGAACTTCAGGGCTTATAACAATGTAAACGAAAGCTGGGCGGATCATAAGGACCTTTTGCTAACCGCCAGCCGGTACCAGCCCTTCAGGGAAGTTATGCACGACAGCACCCAGGGTGCCTGGGCCTTGAGAAGGGCAGGGTACGCAACAGATTCCCAGTATCCTGTCAAACTTATGAATATTATAAAGACCTACGGTCTTGACAAGCTGGATGAGATAGAGATTTAACCCTTAACGCAGCGAGGCGGGAACCACCAACTGCTGGCCGGGGAATATGAGATTCGGATCAACCGGATAGTTGAATAGCTCACCGAGGACGGCGGGCTATTATTTTTTTAAATATTACATTGACAGACACAGTAATATGGTATACCATATAATATGGGAGGCGAAAATATATGGGTACCACAATATCGAACGACCTCATACGTGGTCATACCGATACGGTAATACTAAACATTCTTTCACAGGGTGACAATTACGGATATGGGATATACAAAAGAATCATTGAACTAAGCGACGGCCAATATGAATTGAAGGAAGCTACCCTTTACACTGCTTTCCGGCGGCTGGAGAAGGAAGGCTCCATTGTATCCTACTGGGGGGACGAGAGCCAGGGCGGAAGGCGTAAGTATTATCGTATCACCGACAGCGGCAGCAAAATTTATGTTCAAAATAAGAAAGATTGGGACTTCGCAAAGGGTATTTTAGACAAACTTATAAAAGGAGGTCTTGAAGATGTCAAAGAATGAGAGCCTTATAGAAAAAAAGGTAAAAGCCTATATAGACAACCTGTTTTCGGGTGTCGGAGAAAGCCAGCAGTTGTTTGATCTTAAGGAGGAGCTTGCCATAAATATGAAGGAAAAGGCACAGGATTACAAAGCTAGGGGAATGAATGACGAGCAGGCCTTCAAAGAGGCGGCTATTTCCATGGGGGACCTAAGCGGGCTGGTGGACGATATGCGAAGGCTTGGGCAGGATACCGCGAGGCTGGCGATTAACACCACCATGACCGCCCGTATTTCAACCGCCGGAATAATAGCCGGAGTGCTGCTTGTTTTGTTCGGTGTATTTACCGTTGCAATGTTGTATTACATGGGCGTGGATGCGGTCGGCACCACTGGTACCGGAATATTCATAGTGGCGGGCGGGGCCATAATTACCTACAGCGTACTTACCAGGGAAACCCGCAGGAAGTACGCGATGAACAGGATACGGGCCGCCTTTTACGGTCTGGCGGCCGGGATACTGCTTTTCAGCATATTTACAGCGGTAATAACGCGCTTTGCCACCGGAGAAATGTTTATAGCAATAGGGTCTTTAATGGTGTTTTTTCTGGTAGGTATTGGCTTGTTATTATTCCTTTTACTAACCGGAACCGATCGCCGCAAAAAGGGGTAAGAGCACAATGGAAAACACACAAAATGGCAGGTATATTTATCTTGTTTTTTCAAAGACAGGGACATGGCTTTCCAGGGCGTTGAGGTTGTTTGTTAAAACAAAGTATGTCCATGCGTCCGTAAGCCTTGACAGCAGTCTGAAGTCAATGTATTCCTTTGGGAGGCTGCATGCCGACAATCCCTTTTCCGGGGGGTTTGTGGAGGAGAATATCAGCTTCGGTGTTTTCAAAAAAAACAGGAACTGTGAATGTATAGTGTACAGGATTAGAGTTACACAGCAGCAGTATGATACTCTGCTTAATGAGCTTCTAAGGTTTTTGGCATCCCGTGAATTATACCGGTATAACTTTTTAGGCCTGTTTACAGCAGGGATGAGGGTCTCACTGAAAAGGGAGAGATACTATTTCTGCTCCCAGTTCATTTCGGAGCTGCTTATAAAAAGTGGGATAATCAGCAGTAGCAGGCCGCCGGAACTAATAAGGCCCACCGATTTACTGGGTATAAAAACAAAGGAAAAGGTATTCGAAGGATTTATCTGGGAATACAAAGCATTGGAAGGTAAATTGGCATTGGTTTAGATGACAGGATGGGATTTGAATGGTTTAAAAATTTGTTTTATACTTTCACAGCTAGGTTACCGGTTTTCCTTTATCGAAATATTTATCTCAAACTTCCCGATTTCAGTTTTCATTGGAAATATGAGCGTTTTTTCGGTTGCTATTGAGATTGATTTGTTTTCGCCTATAATTACCTGTGGAGGTACGATGTCGCATATATAACCTTCCTTTGCCAGATTGGTAACGGCGTTGCCGCTTATTATGTTTACCACCTCATACTTGAGTTTTTCATGAATTTGACTGTGTTCTTCGTATCCCGGATAGCCTATATCCTTCTGGTAAATTTCTTCATCGTTAAAGTGGGTTATTACACATTCTTTCATAAATTCCAGGGTTTCTTTGACCTTGGACAGCTTTTCTTCCCATTTGCCTTCGCTCTGGACGGTTTTTATAAAATCTGATACCCTGCGGAAAAGTTCCTGGTGCTGTTCGTCGATTAATTTTACTCCTATTTTGTACTTTTCCTTCCACATCATGGCTGACCCTTCCTTTGTAATCTTATTGGGAAATTTTACTGTGTCGGAACTTGTCAAATATTACAACAGAAAACATCGTGCGGGTTAAAGAAAAAATCAATGCGGTCTTTTTAGTAATAACAAATAGTATTAGCCCATATGATGTTTACAAGGTTTGTTAGAAAATGATGGAGGGAAATGCATATTTATGAAGAAATAAGAATTAATAGGGTTATAGAAGAGGTGTTATGTATGTTAGAAAATATTACTAACATTTCTAAATGTGAAACACTCTTTGAAAGGAAATTATCTAATAAAAGCATTTCATTTATTGGCGAACTTGAACTTACCGAAGAAGATACTAGAAAATTGGAAAACATGATTTGCAGGCAGGTTAGGCAGAATGAAAACAACGAACTGGATAATACATTAGATAAAGCGCCTACATGCATGGCTGTTTTATTGGTTAATAGAGCAATATGGGATTATAGCCGAGGACAGTATTGGTCGTTAGATAAGATTATTCCGAATGTGAAGAACATGGCTTTACAAAATAAACTAGGCAATTTCTTTTTACATTATCTTAATGAGAATAGCTTAAGCAACATTAGTATAGAGAGGGCACACCGTTATGTGGGAATCATTCTTTTACATAGTGGTATTCCCCAGAGTTGCTTGAAGGATTTTTTTGAAGAAGTAATTATACCCTTATTGAGAATGGGAATTACGTCAGGTTCAGAAATCAAACAGCTTATAACCGAAATTAGAAAGCAAAACAGTAAGAGACTGATAATTAAGAATGGATTTAAAAAACTTGAGAATAAACTTTTCAGCAGTAAAAATAGAATCAAAAAAATTGATGCTCTTATGGAATTAAGACAAGAGGATGAAAGATATAGTAGAATACTTGATGATTATATCGATATCCCATGCTTACATGAAGACTTCGAAAGATATAGGACTGTCAAGTATAAAGAATTGGCTCATATTGATGATGAGATTAATATGTGGCGCAAACAAAGGTTTTTGCATGAAGAAACTGTTCATATGTATGGGAAAAAAGAACAAGAACTAATCGAAGCCATATCAAACCTAAACATCAATAATGAAGAATTACGAATATTAGAAAAACTACATAAAGAAAGAGATTTAAATCATAAAAATCTTGTTCAAGCCAAAAAACTATTAACAGTGGAAACAATAAATATATTAGACCTGCCGAAAGAACCAAATTCAGAAATTGTTTTCGATTCAGAGGATGTGATTAATTCATATAATAAGTACTGTAGATTAAGGTATGGTTCAAATATAAACCAGAATGAAAGAGATAAGAATATTAATTGGATAGTAAATTTCATATCTAAATTACTGAGACTTTTCAGATCTTTAATAAATTCTCGAAAAGATACTGCTGATAAAACTGTAATACTTGATTTGAAAAGAAAGATTGAAAGAATCTTTATGGATTCTTTCGGCGCGCCAATAAAAGAGGAATTGTTTTCACTTAACGAAGAACAGTTTGCAGTGAAAATTAATAGATTAGCGGAAAATGTTGTGCACTATAATAAGTGGCTGTATATAATGAATAAAACTGAAAAAGAAATTAAAGAACTAGCTCTGTCAATCAATCAGGCAGCCAGCGCGACGGAATGGACATCAAAGGGTGGGAATCTATTACATGAAAGGCTGCTGGAAGTCAGAGAGGCGGATAGCAGGAGAAGAAATGCACTTTTTGCCAAGGCCAAACTAGCAAAAAGCATTTTGCCCAAGTTAGAAGAACTGGCAAAAGAAAAACATAATATTGAAGCAGAACTTATAGCAAAGGAACGAGTAATAAAGCAATTGGGTGAAGGGAATTTAGAAAAGGGTATTTCAGTTATTAAAGAGTTAAGTGATATAAAGTATGATAAGGAAAGGAACACAATCCAAATCCGAAATATTGAAAAGTCGCTAGGATTAAAGCAGGATTCGGATAGGGATATGCTGGACAAGATAAGAAAAGAAACTCATTTTCAAATAACGCAACTCGAAGAATGTATTAAGTTCAGGAGACAAGAACTATCCCATTATAAAAAAGTGTACCCTTATGTCGATGAACCGGTGAGACGTTTTGTTCTATATGGAGAAGATTGGTCGCAAGAATTTATTCTAAAATCTGTAGAACTAATGAAGCTGGCTTCGGAAGGGCGACTTGATAATGCAAGGTCGGTAGGTCTTCCGGATAGAGTAATCACCTGGTTTGAGGGGTGGTGGCATTACGGGAATCGGGAATCGCAGGTTAAGGGCCCAAAGGGTGAAAGATTAACTGTTCCTACACTTTTTCTCGATACCGTATATAAAGAACTAAAATTGGTTACTGGCAAAGAAAGAATAAATTATGCGAATAGGGCTATCACGTTTGAAACTGTAGAACTAATCATTTCTTGCATTGATGATAATAGCGTTTTGGTTAAAAACCCCCTTAGAGCTTACTCATTAGAAGATGGTTTATTGGAGACTTTACCGATTGAAATAGGTATAGATATTCTAAAGGGAAGCTATCAGGTGAGTATATATTTAAATGACACTCTTTTACGTTCATGGGCCGTAAGGGGCCTTGGACCAGACGATTTATTTATTGCTTTTACAGAGGATGGAAAGAGACAGGAAATTGATAAATTGAAGCAAACCAAGTATTGGCTGCTAATAAATGAAGGTGTAGTGTTGGAAACACAAATACACATAATTGAAGAAGCCAGGATTGGTTTTGTTAATAAATATGTCCGTTTGGTTTTAGTAGACCTTGATACTATAAACCACCTCCACTTCATGGACGATAAGGGTAATAAGCATAAAGTAATTATTCATGATTCTGAATCATTAATGCCAGAGATTGAGGAACAAGGAAGAATTCCCAATGTTTCGATTGAAGGTACTCCAGTGTATGCAGACAGGATACCGACTATAAGAGTCCCCATAAGCGAGACGAATGACCTTTCTTACTGGCTGTTTATATTGGAGGATGAAAAAGGGCAATACGTTGTACGAGACAACCTATCCGTTATTGAAGACCTTGAGGTTAATGCGACTAGTGGAAGTGCATGTCTAAATCTAAACACTAAATCCATGTTACATCTTCTAGAAACAGGCATGTATAATATAATTCTCTATTTCCTTGAGCAGGAGGTTTTGATATATAAATTTACTTATATACCTGGTCTAAAAGTGGTCTTTGACCGGCATATTTATCCGCCACAAGCCAAGGATACCGAAAAATATATAAAGATTAGCATGGCAAAGCCTATTGGGGCAGAAATGAGCATTCACCATCCAGCAGAAATCTCAAAAGATAGTCCGGGGATTATTGATGTGGTTACAAGTTTTGAAGAAGATAGTATTGAATGTGATTTAAAATTAGTGTCAAAGGCCGGATCGATATCGGTTTACCCTTTGATTATAAATATACCTAAACTAAAATGGCGCCTGATAAGCCATAAAGAAAAAGAGTTTTTAGGATGGTCTGACAGACTTGAAGAGTTTTGGTTTGGAGATCTGCAGCAAGCGGATGATATAGCCATTGAAATCCTTTGTCCCAATCAAGATAATATGTATATTCAATTATTCATTAATGATTATGAACAGCAACAGGCCGTTCTCGTCAATCGAAGTAGGGTTCAATTTGCTATTTCTTACTTCAATGATACCATTCGGAGCAGCAAATTAGCTGTACAAGTGTTCAATTTAAATATAAGAGAAGGCAGCCGGAAGATTGAATTAGGACCAGTATTAAGGGTTCGCAGCAAATGGAAAATATACAGCTTCACATATTCCATAAAAAGCGAGGGGCAGGTGTATTCTTTAGAACTACAATGGAAGGAAAAAGGTAAGGCAAAACATAGGGTAATAAAATTATGGAGCTTGGATGCTCCCTGGCGGGAGTCGTATGTTTACAATATCCCGGATGGCACTTTTTACATAGTGATAAAAAATACCCAAGAATACCTTCCAAAGGGCAAATATTTAGCGCATCTTTATATAGAAGACCCTTGGATGCCTCAGAATATTGGGTTTCCCCCGAAAGATAATACATTCATAATAGACATGGATTACGGACAGGCGTATTTAACAAATTGTAAAGTACAAGTTTCCAATAAAGGCAAAGTATCTTTTATTGGCGAATTTCTAAACACACCGTCTAAAGCTAAAGTGAATGTATCGTTGTTAGGGATTAGAGATGGTAAAGTCTTGTCGTTTGAACAAAAAGCTTATATCCAAGATGGCAAATTAAATGTGAATCTATCACCAAAAGAAATAGCTCGTACAGTTCATTGGCTAATAATAAGGATTATGGGTAAAATCCCATATTATTGGGTTTTGGTTCTAACAAAGGACGCATCCTTACAATGGCCGATTGGTAAGGATAGGGGATTAATTGAGCAATTTTTAGAACTAGACAACGTTTTTTTGAAGCTGGTTTATGAAGATAGAGGTATCAGCAAATCGTGTAATTTGGAAGAGTTATCAAGACCTATATTAACCGACCTGTTATCAAAGCGAGATTTTGAACGAAAGTCCAGATATCCAGTGAAAGATGCAAAACTACGCTGGGTAGAAAAAAAGCGGCAGGTCTATCTGGATTTGCCAACTGGCGGTGTGATATGTAATACATGTGGAAGGTTTTTCCAAAGCCAGGAGGAATGGTATGCACACAATCCGTTTTCGGCATGTAAAAGTTTAACAGTACGTGTCAAAACGGTGGAAGCACAATTACTATTTTGCTTTAATTTTTCTGATATATATAATCAAATATCGAAAAGGTTCCCTATGTTAGAAAATGATGCAATAATTCTATACGATTCTGACAAAAGGCCTCTTCCAAGAGAACTGCAGTCAACTCACCTTTGCAATATAAATCCGCAGGCTTTAGTAGAGGTTTTGCTTCTAAGAGAGATAGAGTTATGCAAAAGACTTATGGAGGTGACTGATAATGAGCCTTGATCCTATTAAGGTTACAGAGGCTATCGCAGACAGTTATTTTGGTTACTTATCAACTTCTTTCCCTTTACAGGGTCCCAAACTACACAAGCATTTTGTCGAAGTTATAAAAAAGCAGGACAAGTTCATTAAGGGTCCAATCCTGAAGGCTACCCCTGCCTTTGAAAAGGGAGATTCTATTCATAACCTTGTAAAAAAAGGGGTTTTATCTAAGGAATTTATGAACCTCCATTCTCCTTTTTTTAGTATAGAGCGTAAACTCTATAAACATCAGGAGATTGCTTTGCATAAAATTACTGCAGAGGAACGTAATGTTGTAATAGCAACTGGTACAGGAAGTGGTAAGACTGAATCTTTCCTACTTCCCATACTGAATCATCTGTTCACGGAAAAGGAGGAGGGTAATCTAAACCCCGGCGTAAGGGCCCTTCTCTTGTATCCCATGAATGCATTGGCCAATGACCAGTTAAAGCGTTTAAGGGAACTCCTTGCCAACTACAAGGATATTACATTCGGACGTTATACTGGTGAAACCGAGAAAGAATATGGCAAGGCATTAGAAAAGCACATAAAGATGTTTG
>CAZGUG010000041.1:0-18339 GCA_964529035.1 uncultured Clostridium sp. | reverse complement strand
ACTTCCTTATGTCACCTTCCCCGTTGGTGTATTTTTGTGCGATTGTCCAAAGGGTATCGCCGGGTTTAACCATGTGTTCATGATAGTCAACCGCCGCCTCACCCCTGGCTCTGGCTTCGAAAATAAAAGATCCCAGCATTGATACCACAACTATGACAAGTATTATAACAGAAGCACCAATTAATCTTTTCATGCTATCAACCTCCCGGAACGTTTGTTCGCTTTAATTATATAGGAACAGGTGTTCTCTGTCAAGGAAAATTAATGAAATTTGCGAACATTTGTTTGATATTGTAAGGATACTGTGATATAATTCTTTTCAAAGCTGGGAAAGGAGTTGTCGTTGTTTGAAAAAAAAGGTTTTGACCGGTAAGCAGCTGGAGGTTTTGGAATTTATAAAAAGCGAACTGTGCACTAAGGGCTATCCCCCGTCGGTGAGGGAAATATGCGAAGCGGTGGGTTTAAAGTCCACTTCAACGGTACACGGGCACTTGGAAAGACTTGAGAAAAAGGGGCTGATAAGAAGAGACCCTACAAAACCCAGGGCCATAGAAGTTTTGGACAATTCTCCCCTGTCCATTGCCAGGGATATGATAGAGGTCCCCATAGTGGGCAGGGTTACCGCCGGGCAGCCAATTCTGGCCGTAGAAAATATTGAGGATACCTTTCCCCTGCCGGCTAATTTTTTGCGGGGTAACGACAACTTTATACTTATAGTTAAAGGCGAAAGTATGATTGATGCAGGCATTATGGACGGGGATTACGTTGTGGTAAAACAGCAGAACAGCGCAAATAACGGGGACATAGTTGTGGCGCTAATGGACGACGAGGCCACTGTGAAGCGCTTTTACAGGGAAAAGGACCATATAAGACTGCAGCCTGAAAACCCCTATATGGAGCCGATACGGGTAAAGGATGTAACAATATTGGGTAAGGTAACAGGCGTATTCCGTAGACTCTAATGAAAGGGGACACACCTTTATGTTCAGTATTCCTTTATGGTCAAGGAATGTCCCCATTAGAATTCCTTGCTGCGGAATGTCCCCCTTGTAATTACTTTCAAACAACCTTTATTCCCTTGTCCGCTTTATTTAAAACCTCCGGTCCATCCTTGGTCATTGCCATGATATTCTCTATCCTTACGCCGAATTTACCCGGAAGATATATGCCGGGTTCAATGCTGAAGGCCATCCCCTTTTCAAGTTTCCTCTTGTTTCCCTCTTTTATATCCGGTGCTTCATGTACGCCAAAGCCTATACCGTGTCCAAGCCGGTTGAGGAAATAATCACCGTATCCCGCTTCTTTAATTATATTCCTGGAAACAATATCCACGCTTTCAGCGGTTACTCCTTCCTTAACGGCCTTTTCACCGGCATCCTGGGCTTTATATACTATATCGTATATCTTTCTTTCCTCGTCCGAAACGCCGCCGACAAATACCGTCCTGGACATGTCCGAACAAAGCCCTTCATACTTGCACCCAAAGTCCAGGATAATAATATCCTTTTCCTGTATGTACCTGTCATACTTATTGTAATGGGGCATGGAGCTGTTGGGTCCCGAAGCAACAATAGGATTGAAGGAATCCCCTTCCGCACCGTTTTTTAAAAATAATTCCTGAATTTTTTCCTTTATGTCCTTCTCCCGAAGTCCGGGTTTTATGTAACCCAGAAGTTCTTTAAAGACCTTGTCCGCCAGGCGGGCCGCCTTGCGCAGCCTTTCGATTTCTTCATCGCTCTTTATTATCCTAAGCTCCTCCAATATTGGCTTTCCGTTTATAAAGTTAACATCAATTCTGTTTTTTATATCAAGTACGCTTACCGCGCTTGTGGTGCCGTTAACGCCTATGGTTTTGTTTCCGAGACCAAACTCTTCAAAGGCCTCCAGCACGGTATCCATAAACCCTTTACCGTCGCTCCAGTCATACACCTTGTGTTTCCCCACGGCCTTCTGCATCTCTTCACGGGCGAGCTGGGGTGCTATATAGAACAAATTCTTTTCCCTTGTGATGAACAATCCCTGGAATCTCTCGTCCATATGGGGCGAGAATCCCAGCAAAAACTCCAAATCTTCCGACGGTGCAATAAACATCGCATCAACCTTTTCCGATTCCATAATATGCGTAAGCTTGTCCAGATACTTTTCGTTTAACACATTTACCCCTCCTATTGATTAAAAAAGTTTAAAACCTGCGATTTGTTTTTTACCACTTCCTTTCCTTATCCTTTATTAAACATTGAAATGAACAATCCATTATGAATTACCGCAGCATTTGGACAGATCTATATGTCCTTCTTCCAGCATCTGCTGCAGCGTAATAAGTACCCCCAGCCTCAAATGGTCGAAGGTGAGTCCGCCCTGAAGGTATCCGTAGTAAGGCTTTTTTATCGGAGCATCTGCGCTGAGCTCAATGGAAGAGCCCTGAATGAATGCACCCGCCGCCATTACCACTTCGTGACCGTAACCAGGCATATTCCAGGGATATGGTGTAACAAAGCTGTCCACCGGTGCTCCTTTTTGTATGCCGCGGCAAAAAGAAAGCAGCTGCTCTTTCGTATCAAATCTGATGGATTGTATAATATCGCTGCGCATATCCCTATACCCCGGTGACACTTCAAAGCCAAGCCGCTGAAAAAGCCTGGAGGCATATACCGCCCCCTTTACCGCCTCTGCAACAATATGGGGAGCCAAAAATAATCCCTGCAGAAAGGACCGTGTAATCCCCAGGGTGGCACCGGTTTCCTTACCCAGACCCGGCGCTGTAAGGGCTGCAGCTGCCCTTTTAATAAGGTCTTTTTTGCCCACAATATAACCCCCGGAAGGAGCAAGTCCACCCCCGGGGTTTTTGATCAGGGAGCCGGCGGCAATGTCCGCCCCCGCCTCAGTCGGCTCCCTGTCTTCAAGAAACTCTCCGTAACAGTTGTCCACCATGAAAATCAGGCCGCTTTTTAACCCCTTTATGTACTTTATGGTTTTTTCAATTTCCGCCACCGAAAGGGCCGGTCTCCAGTCATATCCGGTGGAACGCTGAATAAAAATTAGTTTGACCGAATCGTCTATTTTTTCCCTTATAGCTGCATGATCTATTCTGCCTTTTTTTAGGTCCGCCTGCCTGTATTTAATTCCGAATTCTTTCAAGCTGCCGGTAGCGTCACCCCGTATGCCAAGAACTTCTTCCAGGGTATCATAGGGCCTGCCCGTTATTGACAAAACCGTATCATTGGGCCTCAGAATACCCCTTAAACAGGTCGTTAGCGCATGGGTCCCCGAAACCATCTGAACCCTTACCAGCGCATCCTCGCTGCCGAACACCCTTGAATAAATTCTGTCTGTTATATCCCTACCGGTATCACCGTATCCGTAACCGGTACTACCGGAAAAATGGTTTTCCGAAAGCCTTTCTTCCCGCATTGCATTAAGTACCTTTGCCTGGTTTATAAATCTTATATTGTCAATCCTTTGGAATTCTCCCGCTATTTCCTTTACAACCATACTGTCAAGGCGTTGTACACCTTTGTTAAGTGCAACGCTTCCGTCCAGCATCCTGTATACGTCCACTGCCTGCTTCATCCTCTCATTTTTATCCACTGCTAATTATATACAACCTATATATTTCCTTCAATATCATTTTTCCTCATATTATTCATTTCTCCACAGCTTCAATGATATCCTGCCGTTCCAATAAAATTAGCATTTCCTTTGTAATGTTCTTTTCCTTTGCAAGCCTTACAGCCTGCTTTCTTATGGCCCGCTCTATAAGATTTCTAACATACCGGGCATTGCCCATTACAAGCTCTCTCCTGTCGGCGCCGTTGTAAAGTATATCGCGAATCTTTTCCCTTGCTCCGTAGGACAAAGCGTATTCCCTGTTCCCTGCCATAAGTTCGGCAATCTCAACCAACTCTTCCGTTTTGTAATCGGGAAAATCCAGGTGTATTGGAAACCTTGACCTAAGTCCCGGATTGGTTCGTAAGAATATCTCCATCTCTCCCCTGTAACCCGCCAGTATCAACACCAGGTCGTCCTTATGGTCCTCCATGGCCTTTACAAGGGTGTCAATGGCTTCCTTCCCGAAATCCTTTTCACCTCCCCTGGCAAGGGAATAGGCTTCGTCGATAAACAATACACCTCCAAGGGATTTTTTTACAATTTCCCTGGTCTTCTGTGCGGTATGACCTATGTATTCCCCCACCAGGTCAGCCCTTTCGGCTTCTATCAGGTGTCCCTTTGACAAAATCCCCATCTGTTCGAATGTCTTTCCAAGTATCCTTGCCACGGTAGTCTTACCGGTTCCGGGATTACCTTTGAAGATCATATGCAGCACAAGGGGTTCCGCAAGCAGCCCTTTTAATCTTCGCTGCTTTTGTATATCTATATAGTCCTTTATTTCACAGACAAGTCCCTTAACTTTGGTCATCCCGATAAGATTGTTAAGCTGTGAAAGCATATTCTTAAGTCCGTCTTTGTCCTCTTCCTGCATCTGCACTTTGTTATTATATGCACTGCCTTCATCCGCCGCCTGGTACTGCTTCAACTCAGAATTCCCGGCAATTGAGGGTATTTTTTTTATTATCAATGTCCATCACCCCAAAGTATTGCTATAATTATTGTATGCTGCCGGTGATGGTGCAGTTCAAAAGGGATGCGATTATTCGCATCCCCCGTGAAAATATATTTTCATTTGCTGTTTTCCCTGCCGCTGTCTGCAAATATGAATGCCACAGTTTTCAAAGGAGTTATTGTCGATACGGCATGTTTGTAAATAAGCTGCTGCCTGCCGTCCATTTCCATAACAATTGTGTAGTTGTCAAACCCCTTTACGTAACCCTTCAACTGATACCCGTTTATTAGATATATTGTTATAGGCACATGTTCTTTTCTAACCTGATTTAGGAATACGTCCTGTAAGTTAATAGTGTTTTTGTTCATGTTATCCCCTCCGCCAATATGATTTATATATACAATCTGACCTTGTGCGCTCAATTATAATATTCGCCATGTCAGCTGCGTTTCCAACTTTATCTACTTCTATCCAGAATATTCTATCATCTCTTTTGAACCATGTAAACTGCCTTTTGGCAAACCTCCTGGTATTTCTTTTAAGCAGCATTATTGCGTCCCCAAGGGAGTATTCTCCCTCAATATAGGCAATTAGCTCTTTATACCCCAGCCCCTGCATGCTCACCATATCCCTGGTACATCCGTTTTTCATAAGATTCCTTACCTCTTCTACCAGGCCCTCTTCAATCATTCTGTCAACCCTTTGTTCTATCCTTCTGTAGAGCTCTTGTCTTCCCATCCTGAGACCGAAAATGACAGGGTGATAGGGCAGTTCTTTGTCTCTGTCTCCGCTTGTTTTTTTTGACATGGGCTTCCCGGTACAGTGGTAGACCTCCAACGCCCTTATTATGCGTCGTATATCATTAACGTGCAGTCTGTCCGCACTGTCGGGGTCTACTTTTTTTAACATTTCATACAGGCACTGTTTCCCCCTTTCCCGCGCGACACAGCCAAGGTATGCCCTATATTCCGGATCGGATACGGAATCTGCAAAGTTTAAGTTATACAACAGTGAGTTAATGTATAAACCGGTACCCCCCACCACTATAGGCAGTTTTCCTCTTTCTTGTATATTCAGAATACAGCCCCTGGCCATTCTTTGAAATTCCGCAACCGTAAAATCCTGCCCGGGGTCCGCTATGTTCACCAAATGATGCTTGATTTTGCTCATTTCTTCCTGTGTAGGCTTTGCAGTACCAATATCCATATTCCTATAGATCTGCATTGAATCCGCTGAAACAATCTCTCCGTCAAGCCTTTCTGCCACAATCAAGGCTGCTTCGCTTTTACCCACCGCCGTAGGTCCTACAATAACAATAACTGTTTTTTCCACTCATCCCCCCACCTTTTACACGATTCTTTTGAACATCTTCTCCAGTTGATATCGGGTAAGAGCCACAAATACAGGCCTGCCGTGGGGGCAGCTGAATGGCATATTCGTGTTTTTCAACTGTTCCAAAAGGCTCTGCATTTCCCGGTCCGATAATCTTTGATTTGCCTTGACTGCGCTTTTGCAGGCCCTCTTAATTATTTCGTCCTCTTTAAGCCCTTCATTATCGGTATTTCTATGTCCCGAAAGTTCGCCAGCCAAATCCGTTAAAAATTCCGCCGACTGGGGTGCGCCGAAGAACACCGGCACAGCCCTTACAGCTATCGAATTAACTCCGAATTCTTCCATTTCAAAGCCTATTTTAGAAAGCTGCCGTGTATTTGCCCTTAAAGCTTCCATTTCGACTGCACTTAAGTCCAATACAATTGGTTCCAAAAGCTGTTGGCTGGCCGCAATGCCTTTTTTCAGCCCGTTGGTTAACTGCTCATACATTATCCTTTCATGGGCTGCATGCTGGTCTATTATATACATGCATTCCTCGCCTTCAGCCAGAATAAAGGTGTACATAAACTGACCGATTATCTTCATGTCGGGTATCTTTTCACTGTCACCTTCTATAATATTATCCATTTCTATCCTATTATATTCAACAGTTTCCTCGGATAGATGTGAATCTTGCTCTTTCGGTACCATGCTTTCTTCACTGTCATTCAGGTTGATATACTTCTTTTTTGTTAACGGTCTCAAAGGGCTTGGATGGTCTCTTTTAATTCCGGGTGCTATCCACCTTCTGCTTTCCAGGTTTTCTCTTATACAGTTAAAGAGAGCGCTTTTTATACTTTCTTCATCCCTGAATCTGATTTCCAGTTTGGCGGGATGTACATTTACGTCAGTTTTTTCAGAATCCATCTTTATGTACAGTATGGCTGCGGGATACCTGTTTACCATGAGCAGCGTTTTATACGCCTTTTCCAGGGTTTGTGTCAATAACCTGCTCTTTATATACCTTCCGTTTATAAAATACGACTGAAAATTCCTGTTTGAACGCGCTGCGTGGGGCTTTGAAATAAAACCCTCCAGTGAAAAATTCCCGTTTTGACACCTGATACAGGTAAGGTTTTCCGCTGTTTCCTTTCCGTATACCGCAACTATTGTATCCATGCAGCTTCCACTGCCCGGTGTATTAGTTAGCTGCCTGCCGTTGTTTATCAGTCTGAAGGAAATGTCCGGCCTTGCCAGTGCAAGTCGTGTGACTATATCATTTACCAGTGAGGCTTCATAGGAATCGGGCTTTAAAAACTCAAGCCTGGCCGGAGTATTGTAGAAAAGGTCCCGGACCTCCACGCATGTTCCCACGGGACAGCCGGTTGCTGTATGCCCGGTCTCCCTGCCACCTTCCATCGAATACAAAGTCCCTTCGATGGAGGTTTTAGTGCGCGTTGTCATGACTACTCTGGATACCGCAGCTATAGACGCCAGTGCTTCTCCCCTGAAGCCAAGGGTATAAAGACGGTCGATATCCCCGGCATCTTTGATTTTGCTTGTTGCATGTCTCAAAAAGGCCCTTTCTAAATCCTCTTTTTCTATACCTTCACCATTATCCGATACACGGATAAGGGCTTTGCCTCCCCTTTCAATTTCCACAGTTATGTTCTTCGCACCGGCATCCACAGAGTTTTCTACCAGTTCCTTAACAACCGAAGAGGGGCTTTCCACCACTTCGCCCGCTGCAATCCTCTCTGAAACCGTCTTGTCAAGGACCTTTATTTTTCCCGGCAAATCCTATCACCTACCAATTCAGTCGATTTTTCTCTCAGCTGGCTTAATATATTTATAGCCTGCAGAGGTGTTATTGCATCAACATCTATACGGGACACCTCCTGCAGCAGCTTTAGATACCTGTAACTTAAAAGATCAATCTGCTGCAGCCGTGTTTCCTTTTTGGACCGGAAGACCTTCTGCTCATTCTTTGTTATATCCGTTTCCTCAAGCTTAAGCAGAATATCCTTTGCACGCTTTATTATCTGTTTTGGAAGGCCCGCCAGACCTGCCACCTGTATACCGTAACTCTGGTCGGCGCCGCCCCTCATAACCTTTCTCAAAAATATTATATCATCGCCCTTTTCCTTTACTGCAATGCAATAGTTCTTGATACCCTCCAGTTTACCCTCAAGTTCGGTCAGCTGGTGGTAATGGGTGGCAAACAGTGTCCTTGCACCTACATTGTTTTTGTCCGCCAGGTATTCGG
Source organism: uncultured Clostridium sp. (assembly GCA_964529035.1). GTDB lineage: Bacteria > Bacillota > Clostridia > Ch29 > Ch29 > CAZGUG01. Next base: position 10,201 of record CAZGUG010000041.1, on the reverse strand, counting down.
TAACCGCCCATGCAATGCTTAACCCGTCGAAGGTGCTGGTACCCCTCCCGATCTCGTCTAGTATAATTAGGCTTTTGGGGGTTGCATTATTCAAAATGTTTGCTACCTCGTTCATTTCCACCATAAAGGTACTCTGTCCCGATGCCAGGTCGTCAGAGGCTCCCACCCTTGTGAAAATCCTGTCGCATATTCCTATCCTGCAGTATGAAGCCGGTACGAAGGAGCCGATTTGAGCCATAAGAACTATAAGGGCCACCTGTCTCATGTAGGTTGATTTGCCAGCCATATTGGGCCCCGTTATTATGCACAGCCGATTTTCCCGGCAGTCCAGATATGTATCGTTTGGTACAAACCGGTTTGAATTAATTGATTTTTCCACAACCGGGTGGCGTCCGTCCTTTATTTCAATGCCGTCTCCATCATAAACCCCTGGTTTTACGTACCGGTTGTCATAAGCCGCTTTAGCCAGTGAATAAACGGCATCCAAAACTGAGAGGTAAAAGGCGGTCTTCTTGATTCGTTCCACCCGCATTGATATCTTTTCCCTTATATCGAGAAAGGTCCGGTATTCCAGCACAACAACCTTTTCCTGAGCCCCCAGTATTCTGTTTTCCATCTCCTTTAGTTCCGGGGTTATATACCTTTCCGCATTTGCAAGGGTCTGCTTTCTCATGTAATGATCAGGTACCTGATCCAGGTTAGATTTTGTTACTTCCAGGTAATAACCGAATACCTTGTTGTATCCGACCTTCAAGGATTTTATACCCGTTTTTATTCTTTCTTCCTTTTCCAGTGATGCGACCCACTGCCTGCCTTCCTTCGAAGCCCTTCGTAAATTGTCAATCTCATAATCATATCCGTCCTTTATTATACCTCCTTCCCTGATGCCCACAGGTGGCTCCTCATGGATGGATACTTCTATCAGTCGGCTTACATCATCAAGCGGGTCTATACTCTTATTTATCTCGTTTAAAATTTCGCTCCGGCAGTCCATTATGACCTTTTTGAGACCCGGCAGAACATCCAATGACCGTTTCAGCGCCAGAAGGTCCCTCGCATTGGCTGTAAGGCATGATATCCTTCCCATAAGCCGTTCTATATCATATATAAATTTGGTATGTTCTTTTATATCTTCCATCAGGGACAGGTTATTTTTTATCTCTTCCACCCCGTCAAGCCGCTTTTCAATCTCCTGGCAGTTTATCAGGGGTCGCTCCACCCATTTTCTAAGCATCCTTCCACCCATGGACGTTTGGGTTTTGTCCAGAAGCCACAGCAGGCTGCCCTTCTTCTCCTTTGACCTCATGGTTTCAACTATTTCCAGGTTACGCTTTGTCCAGGAGTCCAGAATCATAAATTCATCCCTGTGGTAAATGTCTATTTTGTCCAGGTGTTTCATATCAACCTTTTGGGTGTCCTCAAGATACTGAAGCAGTGCACCTACGGCCCTCGCGCAGTACGGGTTCTCCGAAAGGCCCAGGCCTTCCAGCCCCGACACACCAAAATGTTTTTTTATTTTCAGTTCGGCATTTCTTTTTGAAAAAGCCTGGTCATTATATTCATTTGCTTTAATATTCAATCTGTCATCTATATCATCATATAAATTGGTTACCGTAATACATTTACTGTTAACGACTATCTCGCTGGGGCCTATTCTGACTAGTTCGTCGACGATGTTTTGGGTTTTATTGTCCATAATACTGGTGGTCGCTAGCTCCCCGGTGGATATGTCGGCATAAGCCAGTCCGTACACTCCTTCTTCATGGAACAGCACCAGTATATAATTGTTGGTTTTTTCATCCAGAAGAGCTTCTTCAATAACCGTTCCCGGCGTTATTACCCTTACCACTTCTCTTTTTACTATGCCCTTTGACAGGGACGGGTCCTCTACCTGTTCACATATTGCCACTTTGTAACCTTTATGTATCAGTTTGGATATATAGAAAAAAGCTGAATGATGGGGGACACCGCACATGGGTGCCCTTTCATCAAGTCCGCAGTCCCTACCTGTGAGGGTAATCTCAAGTTCCCTGGAAGCAAGCCGGGCGTCATCGAAAAACATTTCATAAAAATCCCCCAGCCTGAAAAAAACAATACAGTCTTTATGTTGTTCCTTGATTTGCAGATACTGCTGCATCATTGGTGTCAATTCCGCCAACGCCAATCAACCTCCTGAAACATACAACAGAAGATTCCTGTTGAAAAATACCAGTTAGAAACATTATACCACAACAACCAAATAAAGTACGGAATACACCGCACTTTTTGCACCTTTATGCTTTCAGTGTCTGCACCCTTCGCAGCCGCTACAGTCCCTTCCACCTATCTCAATCCTCTCTCGTGCCGTTACATAAAAGCCCACTATTCCGTTAATTTCTTTCAAAAGCCTGTTAAAGTCCTCCTGGGCATCGATTAGTTCCTTTATTACCGTGTTTTCCTCTGCAGCTTTCGTTATATCGGTGCCTTTTCCCGTAATCCTTCTGCCAGTTTTTAACCGCCGGTATATAAAATATGCTTCCTTATCAATCTGTAGGGCTGCCTGGGCTCTTCTAAGCCTTGTAAGCTCCTTGGAATTCGAAAGGGCCTTTCCCAGTTCTATTGCCTTTTCATGCTCTATCCTCTGCCCTGTCATAGGCTACCTCCCCGTACAAAGACCAACTCTGCGGCTTTGTTATTTTTACCGGAACCAGCCTGCCTATGAGGTCGGCCCCTCCTTCGAAATGGACTATCTTGTTGGTTCTTGTTCTTCCGGTCAACCGATTTGCATGGGTCTTGCTTATCCCCTCAACCAATACTTCCAAATTTTTGTCCCTAAGCAGCCTGTTGTTCCGGGCGGTAATCTTCTGGGTCAAATCCAAAATCCTGTTTAGTCTTTCATGTTTAATGCGGTCGGGTACCTGGCCGTCCATTTTTTCCGCCGGAGTACCCTTCCTTTTTGAATACAGAAAGGTAAAGGCTGAATCAAACCTTACTTTTTCAACCACATCCAGGGTATTCAGAAAATCCTCCTCTGTCTCCCCCGGAAACCCGACCATTATATCAGTGGTTATCGAAGCGTCCGGGATCTCTGATTTTATTCTGTTTGCCAGCTCAATATACTGCTCCTTAGTGTATTTCCTGTTCATCTTTTCAAGTATTCTGCTGCTCCCTGCCTGAAATGGAAGATGAATATGCTCGCATACCTTTTCACAGTCCCTTATTGCGTAAATCAGGCCGGAACTTAAGTCCTTCGGATGGGATGTTACAAATCGTATTCTTTCTATACCGTTTATACGGTTTACATCCCTCAGAAGCATCGCGAAATCCGTTTCTTCGTCAAGATCCCTGCCATAGGAATTCACATTCTGGCCCAACAGGGTTACTTCCTTGATTCCATTTTGTCCAAGTTCCTTTATTTCATCAATGATATGCTCTTTTTTTCTGCTTCTTTCCCTGCCCCTTACATAGGGTACTATGCAGTAGGAGCAGTAATTGTCACAGCCGTGCATAACCGCAACCCAGGCCTTTAAACCGTCCTCCCTGTGGACCGGCACTCCTTCTATTATTTTCCCTTCGGTATCCTCCTTGATATCGACTATGGTTCCGCCCGCCGCCTTTGCGTTGGCAATAAATTCAGCCAGTTTGTGTATCTTGTTTGTACCAAAAACTATATCCACAAAGGGATATCTCTTGGCAATGTGCTGTGCCACTTCCTTCTGCTGTGTCATGCAGCCGCAAACGGCTATTATAATATCCGGGTTTTTTGCCTTTAATCTTTTCAATCTGCCAAGATTGCCATACACTTTCAACTCGGCGTGTTCCCTCACGCAGCAAGTGTTGAATATGATAAGGTCCGCCTTTTCTTCGGAATCCACTGCCTCATAACCAAGGGAGGCAGCCGTTCCTGCGATTTTTTCCGAATCGTGTACATTCATCTGGCAGCCCCAGGTCTTAATAATATACTTTTTTCCCTTTGCATTTCCTTTCATGAAACCTCTCCCTTCCTCTATATTCTATACTCCTACGGCTTTCAAAACAAGAACCACGTCGAATTATTGTCATTTCCCGGGTACTCGGCTAAAAATGCTTAAAATATATCCACTCTTATGTTAATATATACATAAAATCCTTCCATTATCAGGAGGCAGCCAATGAAAAAATTATTTTGCTTTTTTATTATAACCGTGCTGGTATCATCGGTTTTGGGAATGTCAGGATGCAGCAGCGACGGCCAAAACCAGGCCGATGCCGTATCCGAGACTTCGGCACAAATATTCGATGAAGCGATGCGGCTTTATGAAGACGGTATGACGGATAAGGCCCTTGAGGCCTTCAGGCAGGTTGACGAGGATGATCAAACCCATTACCCCGCTGCCCGGGAAAAAATAGATGAACTTACCCATACACTTTTTGAAATGCATGTTAACAAGGCCGGCGAATACTATACGCAAGAAAAATACCACCTTGCCGTATCTTCCCTGGAGACCGCCCTTGGATATAAGGACAGCCAGCCGGTACGCAGCCTTTTGGAGCATTACAAAAACAAATCGGAAAGTAATGAGCAGCATGTAATTTCTCCCAGGGATATTGAAACCCTGAAAAAAAAGATGCTGACATACGAAGGAGGTTCCGGCATACTTAAGATTGCCCTGGACAATATATATACAAGGGAGTTTTCAATAGGCAGCATACCGGTACAGGTTAGTGATAATACTGTATTTTTAAAACTATGGGTAAACATAATCAATGAGGGAGAAAAGGACGTACCGGTAAAGCCTGAATACATAAAACTTTATACTTCGGATGACAGCGCATACTCCTACCATCCGGAGTACAGCAGGCATCTTGAGAATTCTTTTACCGGGATTCTGCTGCCGCCCAACGGAAGAATCTCGGGGAGGGTACTGGTATTAATTCCTCTTGAGAGCTCTTATAGATTCGAATACGACGATGGCACAAACCGGGTGGAAAAGACGGTAATACCCTATTGAATTCATACTCTTCATTGTTCATCTATCCGAAGTAAAAAACACCACCTACGGCCCCCGATATCAGTATAATTACAACCGGATGCAGCTTGGTTTTAAATACCAATACAGCGGTAAGCCCGGCAATCAGCACAGACCTTAAATCTACTATGGATGTCCTGCCAAGGCTCAGGGTTGCCGATGTAATAAGACCGATTACTGCCGGCCTCAGATTTAAAAAGGCGCAGTTCATCCAACTGCTGTTTCTGTATTTTTGTATTGCAGTTGCTGCAAATATGACAATGAAGAAAGCCGGGAATATAAGGCCCAGTGTTCCATATGCTGCACCGGAAATACCGAACAGCCTGTAACCGATGAAAGTAGCGCTGTTAATTGATATTGGCCCCGGTGTCACCTGGGATAGAGCAACCAAGTCTATGAAATCGTGGGTGGTCATCCAACCGTTGTTTATTACCATCTCCTTTTCTATGAGGGGAAGGATTGCATATCCGCCTCCGAAATTGAAGGCTCCTATCTTCGAAAAGGTAAAAAAAAGTTCAATCAGCGCTCTCATTTTCAGACCTCCCCTTAACCAGTATTCCAAGCAGTGCCGCTCCCACTATCACAATTATGGGATGTAACCCCCAAAAACTTATCAAGGCAAATGAAACAACGGCTATCACAATATTATAGGCGGTTTTATCAACCACTTTGCTGAGCCTGACCGCTGCAGAAAAGATCAGAACCGCTATGGCCGGCCGTATACCCATAAACACCGCCTGAATAACCGGGCTGTCCCTGAAGGTCAGAAAGAATTCCGCTGCAACCATCATAATTACAAAGGAGGGCAGAATCGCTCCCAGTACACCGAAGACTGTCCCCCAAAACCCGAAAAGATGATACCCGAGATATATGGCCGTGTTGGCGGCAATTACCCCGGGCATACACTGGGTAACGGCAATAATGTCTATGAATTCCTCCTTTGTCATCCATTCGTTTTTATCCACAATTTCCCTTTCTATCAAAGGGAGCATTGCAAGCCCCCCGCCAAAGGTAAATGCCCCTATCCTTAAAAAAACCAGAAAGAATTTAATCAGTTTTCTCAAACGTCCTACCTCCCGGTGCATATGTCTATAGGTATATTTTATTATCCTTTTGTGTTAATTGAAAGGGAAAATTATGAACGACACAGCAGAAAGACTTTTAAATATAAAGAGCCGGTCTCAAAGAAACCGGCAAATGTATATCTGCACTGCAAAATGACCCTTGGACTTGTTTTACAAAGAAGGCCTGCTTGGCTTGGAAATACTGCTCAGGGCTTCACCGGCCTCGTTCTCGTAAATATTCTTTACCGCCAAATCACCGATGGACACAATACCGACCATTCTGTCGTTTTCCATTACAGGAAGTCTTCTTATCTGGTTCTGAGCCATTATGTCGGCGGCTTCATGGGCATCCATATCCGGTGCAGCCGTTACCACCGTTTTTGACATTACTTCTTCAACCCTTGTGTTTTCCGGCGTTTTACCGTCCGCTACGTTTCTCAAAACAACATCCCTGTCGGTTAACATCCCAACTACCCTGCCTCCTTCGGTTACAGGTATTGAACCGACATTAAGGTCCTTCATAATCCTGGCAGCCTGTTGTACCGTATCCGTACTATCTATACTCCTTACATCCCGTGTCATAATTTCAGACAGCTTCAAAATCCGTCACTCCTTATTATTATATTACCTTTATGAATATTATTCTTATTGTAAAGCTAAACTATACAATGAACAATAATTGGATACTTGGAAATATTAAGGATTTCAATCGGTCGTTTTATAGATACGGGAGCAAAATATGTAGAGATTGAGTAAGGAATACCCTTACTCAATCTCTAACAGCTCGTCAAGACTTTCTATTATTATATCGCATTCCACATCCTTCTCTATACCGATAGGATTGTACCAGCCTGCCCTGAAACCGGCTCTCAGGGCTCCACCCACATCGGTTGTCGGGTCGTCGCCCACATGCATTATTTGGGGCGGCTTGGTATTAAGCAGCCGGGCCGTTATTTCAAATATGGCGGGATTTGGCTTTGCTATCCCGGTTTCGTTCGAAAATACCAAAGCATCGAAATACTGCTCCAGCAAATAGTCCTTCAATATTTTCCGCACCACCCATCCCGGTGTACGGCCGGTATTGCATATGACCGCCAGTTTGTAACTTTGTTTGAGTTTTTCCAGAACCCCGGCCAAACCTTCAGTAAAAGTAGGGGGTATATCAAAGAGTGAAGTGGTATAGTGTATGAACAATCTGTTCCACATGTCCTGCGGTGCTTCTATTTTAAAATACTTCAATATCCAATCCAGCTGTTCCTTTGGTACAAAATCAATTTCCTTGTCTTCCTGATAGGAATAACATATACTTCTACACTCTGCAAATGCTATGAACATATCTTCATTGCTTATCTCAATTCCTGCTTTTTTCAGTTCGGTCGTCATTCTTTCCGCCGCCAGTTCCCGTACCATTGCCGGCTTACTGTCAATGGCAAGGGTATTCCAAAAATCAAAGGTCAATGCTCTTATATCCAAAGGATTTTCCTCCCAATTCATCTGTAGAATAGTTTGCCCAAAAGGGTTTTTTTTCTGTTTTTTTCTCTCTTTAACTGTTCCTTTAATTCGGCAACCTCGTAAGCCTTACGCTTGACATCCAGTTTTAGTTTTGCATTCTCGCAGAAAAGAATATCCTTATCCTTGGATCTGATTTCGTCGGTTAGTTCCCTGATGTTTTCAGTAATACCCTCAAATCCCCCCATGATTTCTTCTTTAAACTTAAGCAGGCTGTCCTGCAGCTCCTGATGAGATGTATCCTCCAACGGCAGCGCAGTCTTGGCAACTGCTATTTCCCTGCTCTGTCCGTCCTCTCCCACAATTATTTCGGGGGATTTGAGTATAAGCTTTATTTGATTGTTTGTAAGTCCCTTTTCCTGAAGCTGTTTAATATACTGCAGCGTTTCCACTTCTTTATAGGAAAAGTATCTGTGACCCGATTTGTTCCGTGGTATTATTAGGTTGAATTCCTTTTCATAAAACCTTATCACGTGGGGTTTATAGCCGACCAGCTCAGATACCTGCGAAATTGTAAGCCTTTTATCTTCCTTCATAAAACCGATTTCCTCCCATTTTGTTACTATGCTTATGGTTTCTACATATATACATATTTTCCCTTTATATTTTTTTTATAATTTTTATATCCTCGGTTTTATAAAGGGTGTAGTGTATTTATCGAAAAGTTCTGCAGAAATCTTGAGCCGAATAAATTATCCTAGCCGGCCTTTTCCTCATCCAACACCCTTTCTATCTCTTCAATGATTTGTTTGGCTTCTTTCATGTTAATTTCCCCGGATGTAATGCTTTTGTTTATGCTGTCCATGGCCTCCATGAACTGAACCTTCATCTGCATAATTCTCAGCGTAAGCTCGTTTATCTCGGGAGCTTCGGTTTTAAGAACAGCTTTTTTCGTTTCTCTCCTTCCGGTGCTTACTGCTCCCGAAAGCTCAATGTCTATTGTTTCTCCCATTTGAGGTATAACGGTCTCAAAGCCTAGTTTTTCAGCAGCGTATTTGGCGAGCTCCTCCGCCGAATCCTTTTCACCGTGTACCATGAAAACCTTTTTTGGCTTTACGGTAAATGCGGATATCCATTTCAACAATCCGTCCCTGTCGGCATGACCGGAAAAGCCTTCAATTCTGTAAATTTCGGCGGAAATACCAATTTCATCCCCAAGAATTTTCACTTCTTTGGCTCCGTCTTCTATCAGTCTGCCAAGGGTTCCCACCGCCTGATAGCCAACGAATACAACGCTGGCCTGCGGCCTCCACAGGTTGTATTTCAGATGGTGTTTTACACGACCGGCATCACACATGCCGCTGGCCGAAATAATAACCGCGCCTCCTTTAATTTTGTTTATTTCCATGGATTCTTCCGCTTTTCTAGTAAAATATAAATCATCAAACTCAAAGGGGTTGTCCCCGGATTTCAAGAGCTTCACTGTATTCTCGTCAAAACACTGAGGATTGTCCTGAAATATTTTTGTGGCGGAAATGGCCAGCGGGCTGTCAATAAACACCTTAACCCCTTCAAGAAACCTGTTGGACGGGTCCTCCTTCAGTTCATTCAGATGGTACAGAAGCTCCTGGGTTCTGCCTATCGCAAAGGACGGAATTATAACATTCCCTCCCCTTTTGACCGTTTTGTCTATTATTTCATGAAGTTTTTCAACCCTGTCCTCAAACTTTTCATGTAAACGATTGCCGTAGGTGGATTCAACAAATAAATAATCCGCCTCTTTTATTGTATCGGGGTCCCGCAGTATAGGCTGGTTGTTTTGGCCCAGGTCTCCCGAAAACACCAGTTTTATTGTTTCGCCCCTTTCCTTTATCCATATTTCCACTATGGAAGACCCCAGGATGTGTCCCGCGTCCATAAGTCTTATCGATATATTATCATCTATCTCCAACACATCACCATAGTACAATTGTTGAAAGTATTGCAGAGCCTGCACTGCGTCTTCTGCCGTATACAGGGGCTTTATAAGTTCCCTTCCGGCCCTTAGTCTTTTCCTGTTCTGCCATTCTGTCTCCATCTCCTGAATATGGCCGCTGTCCGGCAGCATGATTGAGCAAAGGTCGGCTGTCGCCTTGGTGCAGTAAACCGGACCTGAAAAACCCTCCTTTACCAGTTTCGGTATCCTTCCACTGTGGTCTATGTGCGCGTGGGTCAGAATCATGAAATCGATTGAACTAACATCGAATTCAAAGGGCCTTTCGTTCAGTTCTTCTTCCTTTCCCTGAAACAGACCGCAATCCACCAAAAAGTTTTTTTTGCCGGTTTCAATTAGATAGCAGGAACCTGTCACTATTTCCGCTGCTCCCAAAAAAGTTACCTTCATTGATATACCCCCTGCATTTTTTTTAAAAACTTTAATAATCTTCTCATCATATATTATAATATATTTAAGCGACACTTTTAATGGTAATTGAATATTAATCTTTCTATATGCAAAAAAAGACAATTGTAATCTAGTGTTCGATGTGCTTAAAGCCCTAATAATTGACAAGCGCAAAGCATTATTTTGCTACTTGACAGTCCATTGTATTTATTGTATATTAATATTTGTTGTCGCAAGTTTTTGGGCCTTTAGCTCAGTTGGTAGAGCAACCGGCTCATAACCGGTCGGTCCGGGGTTCGAATCCCTGAAGGCCCACC
>CAZGUG010000040.1:0-19123 GCA_964529035.1 uncultured Clostridium sp. | reverse complement strand
GCTTTATCCTGGAGCCTATTACCGGATGGTTCTCGGTTGTGTTGGAACCTATAACAAATACTGTTTCCGCCTTGTCTATCTCGTTTATGCTGTTGGTCATCGCACCGCTTCCAAATGCTGCTGCCAGACCGGCAACCGTGGAAGAGTGTCAGAGCCGTGCACAGTGGTCAACGTTGTTGGTTCCCACCACTGCCCTCATCAGTTTCTGGAACAGGTAGTTCTCTTCATTGGTACACCTTGCAGACGACAGGCCTGCCACCGCATCGGCGCCGCTTCTTTTGCGTACATCCGAAAGCTTTCCCGCTACCAGCTTTAACGCTTCGTCCCAGGTCACCTCTTCAAACCTGCCGTTTTTCTTGACAAGCGGCGTTTTAAGCCTGTCGGCATGGTTTATAAAGTTGTAGCCGAACTTGCCCTTTACGCACAAAAGCCCTTCATTGGACGGGCCGTTTACAGGTTCCACGCCCACTATTCTGTCGCCCTTTGCTAAAAGCTGCAGCTGGCAGCCTACCCCGCAGTATGTGCAGGTGGTGTCGGTTCGCTTTACTTCCCATTCCCTGTACTTTTCAGCTTTCTTTGCAGACAGCGCACCCGTCGGACAGTTTGATACACAGTTGCCGCAGGATACGCATTCGGAATCCGTAAGAAGCTTTCCAAGCGGAGGGCCCAAATGTGTCACCGATCCTCTCAGTGAACGGCCGATGGCCGACACTACCGAGGCTTCACTGCACACCCTCACGCATTTTCCACACAATATACACTTACCCTGGTCATATTCGAAAAACTGGCCGGAATCGTCAATCCCCTGCCTTTTCTTCGAATTTTCATAAACTTTAATATCCTCATCGGTCAAACCATACCTGTAGCTGTAATCCTGCAGCTTGCAGCTGCCCGCCTTCTCGCAGGTTAAGCAGTTGTAGCTGTGGTTTGCCCACATAAGACTTAGAATGGTCCTTCGCGCTTCCACCACCCTGGGGCTTTCTGTATAAACGGTCATGCCTTCACCCGCTGCGGTGGAGCAGGAACAGATCAGATTAGGGGCTCCTTCCACTTCCACCACGCAAATCCTGCACGCCCCGTCGGGTTTCAGCCCTTCACAGTAGCACAGCGTGGGCACATCGCTTCCCGCCTTCCTGGCCGCTTCAAGTATTGTGCTGCCTTTTTGTACCTCGACTTTAACTCCGTCAATCGTTAAATGCACCATATCCAACCCGTAAACACCTCCAATAGCGTATTGGTAATCAATCCTTAACATCGCAGCGCAGGCACCTGGATGCCTCGCAGACAGCTCTTTCCCTGCCCGGGCAGGTCTCCACCTCGTTAAAGGTGTATTTCCTTTCAACCGGCAGCAGGTCTTCCGGCTGCATCCGTTCCATTTTTTCCTCGATTATTGGCTGATAGTTTTTCCTTTCAATAATCCGCTGTTCAAGCTGTTTCTCCATATTGCCTCCCAGGTATTTGTCAATGTTCAAGGCGGCCCTTCTGCCGTCGCCCACTGCTCCCACCACTGTATCCGGACCCCTGGAGCAGTCGCCGCCTGCAAAGACGCCTTCCATGCTTGTTTTTTGGGTGTGAGGGTCTATTATAACCCTTATGTTTCTATCTGTCTTCAGACCGTTGCCGCCGTTCAGGCTTTCAATGTCCTGTATCATGCCTATTGCTATAATGACCGAATCAAACTCTTCAATATATTCCGAACCGGCAATGGGTATCGGCCTTTTCCTGCCGGACCTGTCAAACTCTCCCTGTTTCATCCTTATAAGCTTTAAGGCCTGAACCCTGCCTTCCCCGTCACCTATAATCTCCAGCGGAGCCGTCAGCGACTGTATTTTTACGCCTTCCTCAACCCCGTCATTAATCTCCTTGTTCATGGCCTGCATATCCTGGGCGCTTCTTCTGTATATCATCTTTACTTCCCTTGCCCCAAGCCTTACTGCAAACCTCGCCATATCAATGGCACAGTTGCCGCCGCCTATTACCGCCACCTTGTTTCCTATATAAGGCGGGTGGCCGGCGTTGGCTTTTCTAAGAAATTCAAAGGATTTATGAACGTTTACCAGGTTCTCTCCCGGAATATCCAGCATGAGCTGCTCCTGGGAGCCCACAGCCACAAACACCGCATCGTATTCATTTCTCAGCTTCTGAAGGCTTATATCCCTGCCCACCTTAACCCCGGTAACAAGGTTTACTCCCAAGTCCAAAATCCTTTGTATCTCATGCCTTATAATATTTCGCGGCAGCCTGAATTTAGGTATCGCATAAACCAGCATACCGCCGGGTTCCTCGTGTTCTTCGAATATGGTTACCCTGTGGCCCCACTGTTTCAAGAAAAAGGCCGCCGACAGCCCTGCCGGTCCCGCGCCTATTACCGCCACCTTTTTCCCGGTATCCGGCGCTTTTTTCAGTTTAATCTCCGGGTGCTCAACTTCCCAGTCCGCCACAAAACGCTTCAAAACCCTTATATCCATCGCCTCATCTATCTGTTCCCTCTGGCACTTGTCTTCGCAGGGATGCCCGCATATTCTGCCGCATATGCCCGGGAAGGGGTTGTTTTCGAGAATAATTTCAACCGCCCTGTTGAAGTTCTCCCTTTGAATCTGTTCAATAAACCTGGGTATGTCAATCCCCGCGGGGCACGCATTGGTGCAGGGCGAGGAAAACATCGTGGCACAGCTTGAAGCCGGACACTTTTGATACTTGATGTGCTCCTCAAACTCGTCCCTGAAATACCTTATTGCGTTCAGAACCGGATTGGGCGCCGTCTGCCCCAGGCCGCACAGCGCGGTGGATTTGATTACATTGCCCAGGTTTTCCAGCCTTTCTATATCCCCTTCTTCACCTTTTCCTTCTATTATCCTGTCAAGCATATGCAGCATCGCCCTTGTCCCTTCTCGGCAGGGCGTACATTTACCGCAGGATTCTTCCTGTACAAACTCCAGGAAAAACCTTGCCAGGTCCACCATGCACGTATCTTCGTCGATTACAATAAGCCCGCCGGACCCCATTATGGTACCCATTTCCTTAAGGGACTCATAATCAACCGGCACGTTTAGCCCGGTTATCGGTATGCATCCGCCTGACGGGCCCCCGGTCTGGGCCGCCTTGAGCTTTTTACCCTTTATAAGGCCTCCGCCTATATCGAATATAATCTCGCCGAGGGGAGTCCCCATGGGTACCTCAACAAGCCCGGCATACTCGGATTTTCCTGCCAGTGCAAAAACCTTTGTCCCCGGACTTTCGGGAGTCCCTATCGACCTCAGCCAGTCACCGCCCTTTAATATAATAGGGGGAACATTGGCCCAGGTCTCCACATTGTTAATAAGGGTAGGTTTGCTCCAAACCCCCTCGTTGGCAGGGAAGGGAGGCCTTATTCTGGGTTCACCCCGTTTCCCCTCTATCGACCTTATAAGTGCGGTCTCTTCGCCGCATACAAAGGCTCCCGCTCCAACCCTTATTTCAAGATCGAAACCAAAGCCTGTATTCATTATATTCTCTCCTAAGAGCCCCAGCTTTCTGGCCTTTGCTATCGCTGTTTTTAGCCGTTCCAGGGCCATCGGGTATTCCGCCCTTATATAAACGTAGCCCTTCTTAGCACCTATTGCGTACCCTGCAATGGCCATACCCTCAATCACCGTATGGGGGTCGCCTTCTATTATGCTCCGGTCCATGTAAGCTCCCGGGTCACCCTCATCGGCATTGCATACCACGTACTTCTCCTTTCCTTCTGCCTTATACGCAAACTCCCATTTTTTGCCCACCGGGAACCCACCGCCGCCGCGGCCCCGCAGTCCTGATTTTTTCATCTCTTCTATAACTTCCTGGGGCTTCATCTTGGTTATAACCTTGGCAAGACCGAAATACCCGTCAAAGGCTATATACTCTTCAATGCTCGACGGGTCTATCAGCCCGACGTTACGCAGCGCAATCTTTGTCTGACGTGCAAAGAACGGTATTTCATCCACTGATTTAACCGGCTCTCCGGTATCCGGCATCCTGTAGAGAAGCCTTTCCACCACTTCGCCCTGTTTCAGGTGCTTTTCAACAATCTCGGGGATATCCTTAACGGTAAGCTCCTTGTAGAATATTCCGCCCGGATATATTGTCATAACGGGTCCCAGCGCGCAGAGCCCCATGCAGCCCGTTTTTATCACTTCACATTTATCGGTAAGCTTTGCTTTTTCAATCTCGGAGTTAAGCCTGTCAATTACATCCTGGCTGTTTGAGGAATCGCATCCGCCCCCTCCGCATACCAGGACCTGATACCTTTCATGGTTCATGCTTTACACCACCTCTCCTTTTACTGTATCAGCCAGGGTTTTATGACCTTCCCCTGCATTACATGATGGCTGATTATCATCTCGGCCATGTTGGGTGTAACCCTTGAATAGGATACCGCTTTTTCCCCCGGCAGTTTTACCGTCAATATCGGCTCATGGCTGCAAAGACCCATACAACCCACCACTTTTACCCTTACATTCCAAAGCCCGTACTTCAAAGCTGCCGTCTTTATCCGTCTGGCTACTTCCTTGGCGCCAACCGCCTCGCTGCACCGGCTGAGCTGAAAGGACACTCCGTTTCCGTCCCCCCGCTCGGCTATCCTGGTTTCGGCCATTGTTCTGATCCTTTGATAACTTTTAAGAGCACTCATCCCTATTCGCCTCCCATTCTTCGTGCTCTTTCAGGATATTCTTCACGCTGTCGGGCTTTACCCTGGTGTATACCCTTTCATTTATTGTCATTACCGGTCCCAGACCACAGGACCCCAAACATCTTAAAACCTCAACCGAATACTTGCCGTCATCGGTGGTATCTCCGCCCCCGATTCCCAAAATCTCCTCCAGTTTATCCAGTAATTTTTGGGATTTTTTAACATAACAGGCCGTTCCCTTGCAAACTCCGATACAGAACCTTCCCTTCGGTTTTTCTGAAAACAGCGAATAGAAAGTTACTACCCCGTGAACATCCGCCACCGGAATATTCAGCCTGTGTGCTACATATTCCTGGATTTCCGGCGGCAGAAAGCCCAGCACTTTCTGGATTTCATGGAGCACCGGTATAAGTCTGCCGGGTGTACCGTCAAAGGTATCGATAATATAATCAATCTGCCTTTTTTGTTCCTCCGTTACCTGGGTTTCCAGACCAGCCACTGTACCCGCCATACGCATGCCTCCCTTTGTTTTACCACTAATTACCGCAAGTTCTATGCCAAAAAATAAAAACCCTCCCGGGTAATATTCAGACTGCTGTCAGCCCTTCAGGCTGAAAAACAAAGACCGTACACTGTCCAAATTGATGCATTCATGCATTAATAATGCTCCTGTGCATTACCAATTCGCCGGATCAGGGGTTGTATTTCTTCAGCTTTCTTACTATGGTGGACTGGTCCACTTCAAGTATTTCGGCTATTTTATAGGTACTGTTGTACCTTTCCTTGGCCCGTTCCAGCAGCTTCCTTTCAACTTCCTCCAGGGCTTTCTTAAGCGGTATTAACCCCACCACTTCCACGTTCTGTGCTTCGCCGTTTTTCTTTATAAAACCCGGCGGCAGACTGCCCGGCTGAATCTCGCTTTCGCGGGATACTATTACAAGCCTTTCAATAAGGTTTTCCAGTTCCCTTATATTGCCCGGCCAGTGGTGCTCCAGAAGTATTTTCTGGAGCTCTTCCGAAATGGTCTTGCTGAAACCGTATTTGCGGTTGTATTTTGCCAGGAATCTGTTGGCAAGGGGTATTATATCCTCCTTTCTCTGCCTTAGGGGGGGTATCTCCAGCGGTACAACGCTCAGCCTGTAAAACAAATCGGACCTGAATTCACCGTTTTTCACCATCTCTTCAAGATCCCTGTTGGTGGCGGCAATCACGCGGATATCTATGTCTATCTGTTTTGTGCCCCCGACCCTTACTATTTTTTTATCCTGGAGCACCCTTAAAAGCTTAACCTGCTGGGACAGCGGCAGTTCACCCACTTCGTCCAGGAATACTGTGCCTGTATGGGCAACCTCCAGCAGTCCCGGCTTGCCCTGCCTTTTGGCCCCGGTAAAGGAACCGGTTTCATAACCGAACAGTTCAGATTCGATCAAGTTCTCCGGGATTGCCCCGCAGTCGATTTTGACAAAGGGCCCCTTGCTCCTGTGTCCCGTCCGGTGTATAAACCTGGTTATCAGGTCCTTGCCGGTGCCGGACTCGCCCAGTACCAGTATGGTTGAATCTATCCTGGCAAGCTTCCTGGCTATTTCCATAACCGCCTGGAATGCTGGGCTGCGCATGCTTAACAGTTCCTCCAGGTTTTCCTCATCCGAAAATATTTCCCCAATACCCTGGTTTATCCTGTTTTCCATATCCTGCAGCGCTTTCATATCCCTCATGTTTACTATGACCCTTATAACCCTGCCGTTTTCGTCCATCACCGGGTTTCCGGTGGTCAGCACTTCCCTCCCGGTCCAGTGCTTCTGAAAAAAGGTCACCGGCCTTCCGGTCTTAATGGCAAGCAGCGTGGCCGAAGGGTATACTATGCCCTTCTTCTCCATATCCTTAACGTTCATTCCCACCAGTTCATCGGAAGTCATATGCAAAAGCTGCTCCAATGCAGGATTAACCTTAGTGATAAAACCCCTCGAATCGGTAACCACTATCCCGTCGTAGGAGCAGTCAATTATCGCCTTGTTTTCCTCATTAAGTTCCTTTTCCCTTTCCAGCTGGTCCTTCAGCGACTGCATAAGCTTTGTGTTCTGGGATATTAAATAGGGAAGACACATATCCACTTCGGCTATACCCTGATACACCGCTATAGCCTTCTCGCGGCATGAATGATATCCGCATGCGCCGCAGTTGAGCTGATCCTCCTCGGTATACTTTTCGGTCTTGGCCAGGATAACCTGAATATCCTGTTCGGTGGGCTCGGGTAGGGCTGCTCTTTTGTCAAAAAATGCCGCCTCCAGGTTTACCCTGTAGCCGGATATCTGTTTTTTACCTTCTTTTTTTTGTTCATCGGTCTTTGAATTGAAGAAGGTTATTACTTCATTCTTTTTTCTGTCAAGACTTTTGGATGGGCCGCTCATGGGCCCGTCTATACACCCGTTACACAAAAGCAAATCAAGGAATTTTACCTTTATGTCTCCGTTTGCCACCGATGATATCACATCTATACACCGCTCGGGTCCCTCCGCAACTATAAAGCTTTGGCTTAAAAATTCCTCCTTGAGGTTCATACAGTGCAGAAGCCCCCCCGGCAGCGGTATGGTATGCCCCCTGGTGGCACAGGGGCCGTCGGGTGCTGCCGGTAAAGCAGTGTTTGCATCAATGTCCTTTGCCTTCAGGACCTCCGACGCTTCTTCAAAGGTCAGGGCAACATCCACAAGTTCGTTTAGGTCTTCCCTTAATATTTCAGCCTTTTTCGCAAGGCAGGGCCCGATAAATACAAGCTTGTAGTTGGGATCCCTGTGCCTGCTTTTAAACATCCTTGCTGCAGCCGCCATGGGAGATACGATGGGTACAAGGTTTGGTATAAGTGATGGAAAGTGCATTTCCACGAGGTTGACAACGGCGGGACAGGGTGTGCTTATGTAAAACTTCCGGGACAGGTCCAGCTTTCTATACGCTTCGCTTATCAAATCAGCTCCCGCAGCCACTTCCCACACCTGTTCAAACCCTGCAGCCTTTAAAGCTCCAATAAATTTTTCCGGCGGTACTTCAACAACCGCCGGATATGAAGGTGCCACAAGTGCAACCATTCTGTTCCCGTTGCTCATCATCCGCTGCACCAGCGCTGCACCGTCCTCCACGCGTTTTGCATTCTGGTTGCAGACCTTCAGGCAGCTGCCGCAGGCTATACACCTTTCAGCAATAACACTGGCTTTACCGTCAACCATCCTGACTGCCTTAACGGGACAGTTTCTCACACAGGCATAGCAGGCCTTGCATTTATCACCGTCGGTTGTGATTACGCTCTTTGCCATCGTCTCACCTTCCTAACCTGTATAATATATTATATTCGCCATTTTCTACCTGTTTCCTCCTGATTTTTTATGTAAGAAATTTACATATTACAAGCGGGTCGGACATACCACTGTCGCAACAGTTTTTTCCAAAGCATATTAATATGCAAAAGGTATGCCAGCAAAAAAGCCGGCGCTTAAATACTAAATGCGGCAGGGGAAAACCGTCCCATGCCGCACTGTCGCACTTGTTATATTTTTTTGTTTATCCATTAAGGCGGTTGTACAGCATGACCGCGGCTTCAGCCCTGGTCAGGCTGTTTTTGGGATAAAAGTTTCCACCGCTGCCGCCTATTATATTCATGCCCTTTGCAATGGCAACATACCCGATAAGTTCAGGGTCTATTCTGCCCTGGTCGTTAAAACCGGTTACAAATATGCCCTTTATGTCTGCAACATCCTGGTATTTAAGCGACCTTACCATAAATTTGACCGCCTCTTCCCTTGTTACAAAGGCGTCCGGGTTTTTCTCCTCCTTTGTGACCACTTTCTCCCGGATAAGCAGGTTATACATTTCATCCAGCTTGCTGTCGTCCTCAAAGGAACCGTAATAACCCATTGCCTTGACAAGCAGGTACAGAAAATCCTTCTGTATAATGCTCTCATCCGGCCTGAACTCATCCCCCGGCAGCATGATACCGTATTCGGCCAGGGCGGTAATCTGTCCTTCCGCAAAATGACCGGCAATGTCCGTATACTTCGCAGCCTTCTTTTCCACAAAGGGCCTGCCGGAATAGTCCAGTATCCGCCCGGAAAAGGCGTCAAATATGATGGGCTTTTCCTGCCTGGCGTTGTACACCAGCCTTATTTCCGGCTTGTTGTCACCGGCTTCAGGCCTTTCATAACCCTCGGTGTACACATCGCTGTATACAAGCTCCAGCCCAATACCTTCAAAAAGTTTGTTGTAAACCTCTTCCATTTCAAGAACATTTTCCAGGGACGGGAACTCAAGGTCGAACCAGTCCATGCTAAGGCTTACCACCCTGCCGTTTACCGCATCAAAGCTTAGATACACCGAATTGTCCGGGAACTGTACTCCGTTTACCTTCCTTATATAACGAAAACTGTAGGAAACCGGGTTTTCATCCCTTCCCAGCGGGTAGTAATGCCCTTCATAGGCCGGGTCAAACTCCAAATCATTAAATTTATCCCTGTACACCGTCTTCATGAATTCTTCCACGGTTTTCCTGGCCCGGTCTTCGGTATATTTGCCCTCACTTTCGCCCTCGACGGGCAAATACCGGCTGTATCCCTTAAGGAATCCGCTCTTTGCGTCAATCCTCACCCATATATTCCCGGATGACCTTTCTGATGAAGAGGCCTTTTTCTCGAAATTCAGCTCCCAGGCATAACTGTCGCCTACGTTCCAGTCCTTTTGCAGATTTATCCGCGAGACTTCATAATCCCGGGATATCTCCAGTTCCTTGATGCCCCTTGCGATGCTTTCCGCCCGCTCCCTGGTAAGCAGCCTGGATACCTCTTCCACCGCTTTTTTCTCCTCGGGGGTAAGCTCTATCACGCCCGCCGCGTCTGCCGTCGACTTTTCCATGGCCGCTCTCTCCGCCCCCATGCCAGGGTAAGGGCCGTAGTACTGGCTTACTTTAATCCTTTCACCGCTGAAGGCATCCACTGCGTAACTTGTGCCGTATACCGGCACATAAACGGCGTACAACCTGCTTTCCTCCCCGTCATAGTTGTACCGGTATATAAGCTTTAAGCCCAGGTTATCCCTGTAGCCCATTTCGGCATCCTGCCGGGATATTACATCCCCGGGATCCGGGAACGCAAGGCCCTGTGACCAGTTGCAGTAATAACTCTGTACCTCGCCGGTTTCGCTGTTTACCTCCACGTTTACCGTATTGCCCCGGTAGGGTATACCGTTTTCCAGCCTGACGTAGTTAAACCTGTGGGCACTTCCCATCTGCAGCAGCTCACTGTCTTCCACAGGCTTTAATTCAGAAACAAGGCCGGGCTGCATCCTTTCTATGAAGCCCTCCGCCACTTCCGCTGCCTGATGCCTGCTCACCTTCGGAAACTTCCTTGTGCTGTCATACTGGTAGGGCCTGTAAAAATTATAGCTTAGTATGGTACCGTCCTCGTCGACTCTTACGTTAAGGCTTCCCTCCATCCTGTCCTTGCCGGTCCAGTCCAGGTACCACACGGTTTTTCCCCTGTCGGTACCGGCGTTGTAACTGAACTCGGTAAAGCTTTCGGGTATCTCAATCTTGGCTTTTGCAGCCCTTATAGCCTGCTCCAGGGCTTTATCCTCCTGTGCAAGACCTTCTGCCGGCATCCACGCCATTATTGTCATAAGTATAACCAGAATTAAGGATAATTTTCTTTTCAATTCCGTCACCTCTTTCGAAATATTATTCACCGGTTTAGACATGAATTTCATGGAAAAAGTTCCTGCCATTCTTCCTCAAAACCCAGAAGACGGCATATTTTTTCAAGGGTCAGCTCCCTGGCTTCACTTGACGCCCGGATTCTGCCCGGTTCCTTAACCCTGTATCCCGGCAGCGGACCGTAGGGCTCAAAAACCCGGCACTGCTGCAGTATACCCTCAATTTCACCCGCCGCTTCGTGGTGCTTCAGCCATAAAACCACCTGCTCTTTCAGGCTTTCCCAGTCCAGAAGCCCCCCCGCCCCGTCAAGTCCGTAACCCTTGGTTATCTGCCTGCGCCACAGGTCGTGCCATTCCTTTTTCAGTTCAAAGGCCTGAAGTTCCTTTTCCTGCAGCAGATCGTCCACAATTATACGGTCCAGTATGCTCAAAAGTATCAGTTTTTTTGTATCGGCAGCCGAAACTGGCATTCAAATATCCCCCCTGTTCAATAGTTGTATGTGTCCCATTACTATTTAAACGTCTCCCCTTTTCATCCCTCCATATAATCGTCCAAAAGTTTCCAACAAATTCGGCCCCTATGCGCCAAAAAATAAAGCCGGTCGCCACCATTTTCCATGATATTTGGTTACCAAAAAGGGGAATAAATGATATTATGGTATTACTTATAATCCGGAAGATAAAGGAAAGGATATTATGAAGCGAACCAACCTTTCGCTCGTTTTGCTTGTTGTTTTTATAACCGTAGCGGCAGGGTTCTACTCCTGGCACATGGGCCTTACCCCGCTTCAGCTTACCTGGAGGATTGCCGCTTTTATTTTTCTTATTAACCTGCTGTTAATAGCGGTTGTTATACTCATGGAAAAAAGGAACCCCTATAAAACAATCGCCTGGCTTTTGGTGTTCATAGCCTTTCCGATAGGCGGATATATACTGTACACCTTCTTTGGAAGGGATATCCGCAGGAATAAGGCATACAAGGATTTATCCCCCTATGACCGGTGCAGCATCATACTCAAAACCAACCAGGCAAACTTTCTTTCACACGATACCGCACTGCCCTGCCCGAAGCTCAGCACCCTGGTAAGCACCACCACCGCGCTGCCGGTGCAGCCACACAACACGATAAAGGTGCTGACCAACGGGCCTTTAACCTTCCGCGAAATAATAAAGGAACTTAAAAGGGCGGAAAACCACATACACATGGAGTATTACATAATAAGGGGCGACAAACTGGGCCGGAAGATAAGGGACATACTCGTAGACAAGGCAGGACGGGGCGTACAGGTGAGGATACTGTACGACGGAGTGGGCTGTCTTAAGCTTTCTAAAGAGTTTTTCCGGCCCCTTGAAAAAGCCGGCGGAGAGATTGGAGTGTTTCTGCCGATTAAATTTCCGTTCCTTGACTACAGGACAAATTACCGAAACCACAGGAAAATACTTGTGGTGGACGGCAAAGTGGGTTTCCTGGGGGGCCTGAACATAGGGGACGAATACCTGGGCAAGAGCAAAAGCTTCAGCTTCTGGCGGGATACCCATATCAAGCTGGAGGGGGATTCGGTATACTCGATGCAGGCGGTATTCCTGCAGGACTGGACCTATGCAACCGGCAGGAGAATCGAATGCGAAGACTATTTTGCGCCCCACAGCATCGATACATATAAACCGGTCCAGATAGTGAGCAGCAGCCCGGATTCCAAATGGGAATCCATGCAGAAGCTGTACGTACAGCTGGTTTCAATGGCACAGAACAAACTGTACATCACAACCCCGTACCTTATACCCGACGAGAGCCTGCTTACGGCGCTTAAAATATCATCGCTGGCAGGAGTGGATGTCCGCCTATTGGTCCCCGGCATCCCGGACAAAAAAATAGTACACTCGGCTTCCCGGTCCTATTACCAGGAACTCATGGAAGCGGGCGTTGAAATATACGAATACACAAGGGGCTTTATTCACGCGAAGGTTATCCAGGTGGACAACACGGTGGCCTCGGTGGGTACCGCCAACCTTGACATAAGAAGCCTTCACCTGGGCTATGAGATTAATGCAATAGTATACGACAGGAAAGTAATAAAAGCTTTGGAAGAGGACTTTTTCAGGGACCTTAAACACTGTGTGAGAATTGACAGGAACGGGTGGAAAGAGCGGCCCCTTGGAAAACACCTGGCTGAAGCCACCGCCAGGCTATTTTCACCGCTTCTGTAACAGTTCCTTTGCCGGAGGTGTCTGCCCTTCCTTCAGGGCTTCCCTGCCCCATGCATCGTTAAACACCAACACGCCAAGGAGTATTACCGCTGCGCCCATAAACTGCATCCCGTCAAGGGTCTCGCTGAAGAACATATAACCTACTATCGCCGCCATAACCGGCTCTATCGCGACACAGGACTCGGTCTGGCTCACCTCTATCCTTTTGATTGAATACATGTACAGCATAAACGCCAGTACACCCGGCAGCAGTGTAAGATACGCGAGGGACAGTATCGCTCTGCCGTCAAGCAGCCATCCCTGTGCCTTACCGGTTAATGAAAAGGCCACAAGAAACAGTGCGCCTACTAAGAAGTTATAGAAAACCGTGGTAAGGGTATGGTAATCCCTTGTTACCTTTTTTGCACACAGTGAAGATATAGAAATGCTTACCGCGGTAAGAAGGCCGTATATTACACCGGTTAAATTCAGGCCGAAAAAGGCGGAATCGTATACCTTAACCAGCATTGAACAACCCAAAAGAAGCAGCACAAGCCCTATTATTTTTCCTTTGTAAATCCGTTCCTTGAAGAATACCGCCGCCAGTATGGTGGTATAAACGGGGTTTGTGTAAACAAGCATGGATGCAATAGCCAGGGTGGTATACTTCATGGCACTGTTATGGGTAAAATATCCTATCCCCGTGCCGAACAGGCCCATTGTGATAATATAGGGCAGGTCCTTTTTCTTAACTACCAGCAACTTCCTGTTGTAAAGAAGTATGATTAAAGCCGTAATCAAAGCCATAACCGACGTACGATATGTAGCCACCTGAAGGGGGCTTAACCCGGCATCAAAAAGAGTACGGGTGAAAAAACCCGCCGTACCCCAAAGTATTCCCGCTGCCAGTGCCGTAAAATGACCCCTGTCCAGATTCATGTTTTTCCCTTCCTTCCGAAATAACCGGCAGTTTTATTCTATCTCCAGATAATTATATTCTTCTTCAAGGCCGTCTGCAACCTCCTTTTCCCTGTTCTGGCAGGTAAAAAGGATAATTTGTCTTGTCCGGGACTTAAATATTATGTATTCCATAACCTTCGCAAGACGCTTCATGTCATACTGCACAAAGCTATCGTCCAAGAACAGCGGCGGTTTATTTCGGTTGGACAAAAGCTCGGAAGCGGCCACCCTCAGGGCGAAATAAAACTGGTCAACGGTACCGCCGCTTAACCTTTCCGCTTTCACCTGCCGACCGGTTTCGGGGGAGGTGGCAAGTATTTCGAGGTCCTTGTTTATACGCAAATCCTTATACCTTCCCCCGGTTATTTCGGCTATTATATCACCAACTTTTTTGTTTAGCACCGGCGCAAATCCGCTGTGTACCTCTGCAGAAGCTTCCTGCAGCACTTCCAATGCGATTTGGGCCGCCTTTCTTTCTTTTTCTAATATATGCCGCCTTTCCCTTGCCACTGACAGCTCCTCTTCCATATCGGGTAAGCTTTTAAGGCTTTTCTGCAGAGTTTCAATGCTGCCCTTGATCTTTTCCATGCCCCGCAGGATATCGGCTTCCTCTTCCCTTATTCCTTCAAGGCGTAGTTTCCAGCCCGAAAGCTCCTCCGCGTCAGTCTCATCCCTGTATTCTTCGTCAATCCTGGCTGCAGCGGCATACTTTTGTATCTCTTCCGCCCTTTTTTGGACCGCGGCAAAATCTTCGCCATCAAGCCTTGTATCAAGCAGCCTTTCGGTTTGCTGCAGCCTGTTTGAAAGCTCGGCGTACCTTTTATGCCCGGCCGCCCTGTCCCGGTAATCGGCAGCACTATGCGCCCCCGCCTGCTCCAGGATTTCTGATATTCTTTCCTCCCGTTTATCTAATTCCTTCTGCCTTTCGGACAGGCTCTGCTGCAGCTGGTCCTTGTATTTTTCCATATACCGCCGCTCCAGCTCCAACTTCCGGGCCGCTTCCTCCAGCTCCCGGAGCCGGCCTTTTTGTATCACCGTCCGCCTTATATGGTAAAGGATTAGAATAATAAGCGGTATCGGCAGTATACCAAGGGCAGCACTGCCCCTGACAACCGCCAGCACTGCCGCTGCTGCGGCAGCCGCCGTCAGCAGGGCGCATGTTACAAAACCGCTTCTTATACTGCGTCGGACAGCCTCCTCTCTTTCATCCCGGCCCTGCCGACCGGGAACAAATACTTCACCGTCTGCTGCAGCTGTATCAAGCGCAGTCTCTTCAATCTTTGCCCTAATCCTTGTTATTTCCTGCCTGTCCTGTTCCGCCACCCGTACCAGCGAATAAAGCTCTTCGCTGTCCCCCGGGTCAAAGTCTTGGTATTCCGCGTACTCTTCCAGACTGGCAGTCAGGCCCGCTTTTTCTTCCCTAATCCCTTTAATATCCGCCCAGCGCCGCAAAGCCTGGCTGTCGCTGCAGCTTTTTATCCTTTCTTCAAGCCGCCGTGCAACTGCACGCAGTTTACCGGCCTTTGCTTCGGCTTCCTTGAGCTGCCGGCCAAGGCTTCTTAGGTCCTCCACCGCCGCTGCCGCAGTTTTAATCCCGTTCTCCAGCTCTTCCACCTGCCGGCACAGCCTGCCGTATTCCTTTGTACGGGCCCTGTCGGTACCTATTTCGTCCAGGTATTCCTTAATGATCTTTTCAGCCCTGCCTACCGATATGTCCGCATCCCCGGCGCTGCCCAGGTTCCCAAGCCGTGTCTGTATCTCCCGGGCCAGGGCCTTGTCGCTTTTGCTGCCCAACTGGCTTATGCTGATGGTGTTTCTAAACACCATATGGCTGATACCCAAGTGCCGGCTGGCAAACAGCGGTTCTTTCCTTGCCCTGTGATACCCGAACCTGCCGGTTACATCTTCACCGGTAATATTGTCCAGCACCCTGACGCTTTCCCTGCCCTTCGCCAGGTTTCGTTCCACTTTGTACAGCCCGCCTTCGACCTCGTAAACAAGGCTGCCCTCGTACAAATCGCCGGTCCACGGCCGGTACAGGTAGTACTCGTCCATCATGGACCTTTTCTTTAAGCCGGGCTTGACAAAGCCGAAAAGCATGGCCTCGATAAACTTGTGTATGGTGGACTTTCCCTTTTCGTTGGGCCCGTATATTATGTTAAGGTTGTCCCCCAGCAGAATTCTCGTGTTCGAAAGCCTGCCGAAGGCCTTTATGTACAGTTCCTTTATTATCATCTGCCGGTCACCTTCCTGCCGTTCAAAGCATCCAGCCCTATATAAAGGGCCCTTTCCAGGACTTCTTTTTCCGCGGGGCCGGTTTCCCGTTTAATACGGGCGAGGAGCTGCGTCGCAAACACACCGGTGATGCTGTGTTTTTCCTCTTCCCGAATTGAATCAAGGTCGTAGCCGGGAAGGGTGTTGTTTATGATTTCTGTATAAAAGGTTTCAAAGGCGTTCCGCAGGTATTCGGTATCCGGCTCGAACCCCGGGTCTACGCTGCCCTCCAGCAAAAATTTGAAAAGGTTATCCTCTCCCGCGGTTTGTATATGTTTGTTTATCTCTTCCAGTATTGTATCCTGGGTGCCTGACGGATCAAGGATTATCCTTTCGGTAACAAACCTTCTCTTTGCCGTTTCAATGAACTTTACATTGCAGAAGTTTGTGCCCACCGTTCCCATATATATGCCATGCCGACCTTCCTCCGTAAAATCCAGCGGCTCGGGGCTGCCGCAGTATACCGCCTCGGTGCCGCCGCTTTTGTTTACCCTGCCTCCCTTGTGAATATGCCCCAGGGCGGCATAATTGACGCCGCAGCCCGCCAGGTGCTGTGCATATACCGGCAGGTAATCCGAAGCGCTTCCCACGGGAACCACGTCGCAGTGGACAGCCAGTATGTTAACCGCCCCAGCGTCCGCCACAAAGCCCTCAAGCAGCGGCTTTCGTATCCTGGCTTTGTCCCAGCCCAGGCCCCATACAACAGTGTTATAATCCTCCAGCCTTACGGCGCTTACCCGGCTTTCCCTGAAGATATGTACATTGGGCTGCCACCGGCATGTATTGTACAGAGAATCCGCAACGGCGGGATCGTGGTTGCCGGGTGCTATGAAAACCCGTGTACCGGGAATCTGCGCAAACCTGTCGTTTATCCTCTTAATATCCGACATGCTGCAATAGTCGTACTCGAAAAGGTCGCCGGAAACCAGCAGCAGGTGAACCTTTTCTTTCTTCGCAATCTTAATAATCCGGTCAAAGGTTTCCCAGAGCTCCTGCCTTCTTATCCTGCCCACAGCAGAAGGCAGCCTCGACCCGGTAAAGGGCATGCCCAGGTGCAAGTCCCCGGTGTGCAGTATCTTTATTCCATCCATACAAACCACCCCTACCCAAAAGTCTGTAAAGCGGTGTGTCCCGACCCAATAGACTATCAATCGGGGACATTCCGCAGCAAGGAATACCCGCTATAAGCGGTGTGTCCCCTTTCCTCTAAGTATTCGCCGCAGCCCCTGCTTTCCCCTTTTAACAGTCGAAACCACTTTTTTTACCAAAATATTACCCGGGTTTTATCATCATTATATAGGGATACTACAGTTGCGGACATTTTCCAAAAAGGAGGGAGCCGAATGACTGTAAAAAGCGACCTTGAAAAAGCCATTGCCTCCGAACAGGCAGCCATGGGAACCTATGCTGTGTTTGCCGACTCCACCGACGACCCCGCCGCAAAACAGATGTTTCAGCAGATGCAGCAGGATGCGCTACGCCACATACAGATGCTGAATGGCAGGCTTAACTATTTAAACGAAAACAACCCGATGTACGGCGGCGGGCAGGAGCAGCAAAACAACCAGAACACAGGCCAGGACAGCCCTAAGATAATACAGACAGACAAACAGCAAAAGAGCCGGTGACTTGTAAGCCGCCGGCTCTTTTATATTAGGATATTTTTTCATGCTCGATATATGCTGAAAATTGTCAGATATGATGATATAATTGAGTTGACATAAACAAACCACAGGGGGTCAATATATGAGTAGAAAAAGAGGTCTTGTTTTTTTATTATTTGTTTTAATGCTGGCTGTTTTCGCCGCAGCCTGTTCCCCGGGAGATATTTTCCCGGTACTGCAGCCTTCCGGAAGTGACATTGAAGCTGGCGGCAGCAGTGACGAAAACAACGGGAAACCCGAAAACCCGGAGGACCAGGGCGACACCGGTACCGGGGAAGAAAGCCCGGCGGACAACCGCGATATTGTTTACGTCAGCGCCAGCAAGCTGAACATAAGGCAGGAAGCCACAAAGGATGCCCCCATAGTGGGTTCGGCAATTAAGGGCCAGGCGGTGCATATCCTGGATACCAGGGCAGACGATGACGGTGCAAATTGGCATCTGATATCTGCCGATACCGACGGGATAGAAGGGGACGGCTGGATAGCAGCGGAGTACACGGTGGAAGACCGGTACGACCTTTTGGACGAAACACTGCGCGAACTGGATTATTCACCCCAGCCAAAGGTGGATGAACACCCGGACAACCCACGGGTTAAGGTTAAAGGCATATATCTGACCATATACTCGGCGGGGGGACAGAGGCTGGACCGGCTGATTGAGATGGCGAACAGAACCGGAATAAATACCTTTGTTATAGACGTGAAGGATGACAAGGGCAATATGCTTTTCAAGACAAAAGCTGCCGAAAAATACAGCCCCAGCGCGAACAGTAAAGCCACCGTCAAGGACATTGATGCCCTGATGAAAAAACTGAAGGATAACGGTATTTACACGATAGCCAGGATAGTAACCTTCAAGGACCCGACCTATACCAGCCACCACGCCGACAGGGCAATTGTCTACAGGGACACCGGCAAACCCTTCACCAACAGCGACGGGCTTATCTGGGTGTCGCCCCACGACAGGATGCTGTGGGAATACAATGTAGCGGTATCCAAGGAAGCGGCGGATGTCGGGTTTAACGAAATACAGTTCGACTATGTAAGGTTCCCCGCTTCGGACGGCGGCAAACTGGACAAGCGGCTGGACTACAGGGACACAACCGGAGAGTCGAAACCTCTGACCATACAGAACTTCCTGAAATATGCCTATAGTGAACTTTCGCCAAAGGGAGTATACATCTCTGCGGATATATACGGCCTTGTGGGCTCGGTAGCCGACGACATGGCCCTGGGCCAGTACTGGGAAGCCATAAGCAACGTGGTGGATTACATATCACCAATGATGTATCCCAGCCACTACGCAAACAATACTTACGGACTGCCGGTGCCGGATGCCTACCCCTACGAGACGGTTTATAACTCGGCAAAGGATTCGGCGGCGCGCAACAAAAACATCGAAACGCCGGCGGTAATTAGGCCGTGGATACAGAACTTCACCGCTTCCTGGGTAAAGGGATATATAAGCTACGGGGCCGAGCAGGTAAAGGCCCAGATAAGGGCACTGGAGGAAAACGGCATAGACGAGTTTATGCTGTGGAACGCCAACAACCGGTACGCTGAGGACGCAGTGAAATAAACAAAGCGCTAAATGCAACTAAGGGGACAGGTATCAGACAGGATACCTGTCCCCTTAGTTGTTATTAGCTAATTAAATAGTTTACAGAAAAGGTCTGTACTGTAATCTCTGATGTCTGAAATG
>CAZGUG010000039.1:18206-20244 GCA_964529035.1 uncultured Clostridium sp. | reverse complement strand
TGGCCGAGATGATGGTGGGCCGGCAGGTAAGCTTCGGCGTGCAGAAAAAGGAGTGTATGCCCGGTGATGTTGTGCTCGAAATTGAAAACCTGTCGGTGATGAGCAGCAGGAAGGTTATGGGGGTAAAGGGTATTTCACTGGAAGTCCGCTCGGGGGAGATTTTGGGATTAGCGGGTGTAGAGGGTAACGGCCAGGCGGAACTGGTTGAAGCTGTAACCGGGATGCGCAGGGCGGAATCCGGCAGAATACTGTTAAACGGCGTGGATATTACCAATATGACGGTACGTGACCGGATAAAATCCAAGATGGCGTATATACCCGAGGACCGGCATAAGCACGGCCTGATACTGGATTATTCGGTAGCCGACAATATGATTATGAAGCTGTATTACAGCCAGCCCTTCTCCAGAAACGGCATCTTAAACGGTGATGCAATACGAAAGCATGCCGAAAAGGTGATGGACCAGTTTGACGTAAGGTCCGGCAAAGGGCCGGCGGCTGCCGCAAGGTCCCTTTCGGGCGGCAACCAGCAAAAGGCCATAGTGGGCCGGGAGATTGACGGTGACCCCGAGCTGCTTATTGCCGTACAGCCTACCCGTGGTTTGGATGTGGGAGCGATAGAGTATATACACAGGCGCATTGCGGAGCAGCGGGACAGCGGCAAGGCGGTGCTGCTTATTTCACTGGAGCTTGACGAGATACTCAACCTGTCGGATCGTATTGCGATAATAAACGGTGGTGAACTGATTGACATAGTTGATGCCCGCAGCGTCAGTGAAAACGAAGTGGGCCTCATGATGGCCGGCGTAAAAAGGGGTGAGACCGCTTGAAAAGATTTTTCAGCAAAAGTTTCGTAATGGCGCTTATGGCAGTGGTTCTGGGCCTTTTGGCCGGAGCCGTACTTATGCTTGTGATTGGCAGCAATCCTGCTTCGGGATACATGTATTTGTTTAGGGGCGGGCTTATGAGCATAGAACGGGTGGGAAACACGCTGGCTACGGCAACTCCCCTCATTCTTACAGGGCTGTCGGTGGCCTTTGCTTTCAGGACCGGGCTTTTCAACATCGGTGCGGCAGGACAGATGCTGATTGGCGGTTTGTGTGCAACCGCCGTAGGACTTACTTTTGCACTGCCAAAACCGGTACTTCTTACGTTAATGGTTGCCGCCGCTGTTCTGGGAGGTGCCCTCTGGGGTCTTGTGCCCGGGCTTTTGAAGGCAAAATTCAATGTGCATGAGGTGGTGGCGACAATAATGATGAACTGGATTTCCTACTGGACGGTTTACTACGTTGTGCCTGCCTATTTCAAGGGAGCCTATCTCGAGACCGAGTCAAGAAAAATTTCGGATGCCGCGTCGCTGAAAACAGAGTGGCTCACCGGCATGTTCGGCGGCTCCTATATAAATTTAGGTCTTTTTCTTGCCGTTGTGGCGGTAATTGTAATCGCCTTTATAATAGACCGGACAACCTTTGGCTATGAACTCAAGGCGGTGGGCTTGAACCGGCACGCTGCAGAATACGCAGGCATAAAAGCCGACCGCAGTATAGTAATGTCCATGATGATTGCGGGTGCCTTGGCGGGGCTTGGTGGTGCCACCTTCTATGTTGGATATGCCTCCAATATACAGATTGGTGTTCTGCCTACCCAGGGCTTCGACGGGATAGCGGTAGCCCTTCTGGGTGGCAATTCACCCTGGGGCGTGTTTGGAGCTGCGCTGTTTTTCGGCCTGCTTCACTCGGGCAAGGGTTTTATGAACGCTATGACCAGGATTCCGCCCGAGATAGCCGATACGATAATAGCAACAATTATTTATTTTTCCGCCACCAGCATCCTTGTCGAAAGAAACTGGGACAGGCTGAAAAGGAAAGTGGGAGGTGTGAAGTAGCATGTGGGCAATTATTGTTCAGATATTTCCCTATGCAATCGCCTTTACAATCCCGCTTTTGATTACAGCCTTGGGGGGTCTTTACAGCGAGCGCAGCGGCGTAGTTAACATAGGCCTTGAAGGACTGATGGTGGTGGGTTTTTTCACCGGTGC